>NZ_JBIUCP010000047.1:0-29882 GCF_044538765.1 Acinetobacter sp. ABJ-A23_2 | reverse complement strand
GATCCCTTCCCGAACTCAGAAGTGAAACCTCTTAGCGCTGATGGTAGTGTGGGGTTACCCATGTGAGAGTAAGTCATCGCCAGCTCATTATTCCAAACACCCCAATCTCGAAAGAGGTTGGGGTGTTCTTTTATGTGGGGAAAAATAGGGTAGATGTGATTTTACATAATCCCTTATATTGCTAATTATTTTGCAGCATAATAAAAACCAAATGAATTATAGACGAGTCTAAAATAAAAAATGTTAAAGTCCATTGAGGTTTCACAGTTTATCAATCAATCTCCTCAAAAAGTTTGGGAAGCATTGACCACGCCTGAACTTGTCCAGCAATGGTGGGCTAAAGGGGACATTCAGCCTAAAATCGGTCATCAATTTACTTTAGATATGGGGAATTTCGGAGTACAACATTGCCTAGTTAAGGCAGTTGATAAAGAAATTTTATTTGAATATGACTTTGCAATCGGTGTACTTGATACAACCCTTAGATGGCAATTAATTCCTCAAGAAAATGGCACACTTTTACAGCTTAACCATTCGGGTTTTAATATGGATTCTTCTTTTGGCCAACAGGCTTTTATTGGTATGGGAAAAGGTTGGCCACAAATCTTAAGCCAAATTGAGGCGGTAATTTCTAACAATAAATAAAGTAGGATGAAAGAATATTTCTATTTCACCTTTGGTGTGTTTAGATAATCTACTAGAGTTTTAATTAAGTAGATTGTGTAAAGGTGAAAAATCTCAAAATCTATACGAAGATTGAAAAGTGATCTACCAAAAGAATATTATAAAAATTTAAAAAATTAGAAAGAGGAAAAAGATATGGAATATAAAGGAAGTTGTCATTGTGGTCAGGTAAAGTTTGTCGCAAAAGGTGAGTTAACAGAAGCCTTATCTTGTAATTGTTCGATCTGCCAAAAGAAAGGGTCTTTACTTTGGTTCCTACCCACTAATCAAGTTATAGTTACTTTAGATTCTCCTGATATTTTAGCGAATTACACTTTTAACAAGCATGTGATTAATCATCATTTCTGCAAAAATTGTGGTATTCATCCTTATGCTCAAGGCATAGATGCAGAGGGTAATTCTATGTTTGCGATTAATGTTCGATGTATAGATGACATTGACTTAGATAAAATAAAAATAAATTATTTTGATGGACGTTCAGTTTAATAATTATAAGGATTTATTCAATGACAACTAAAAAACAATTAACTCAAACACAATTAGATTCACTGCTTGAACTATTAAAGAAGAGATTTGAAAACAACACACATCGCCATAAAGAAATTGATTGGACAAATGTACGAGCTAAATTATTAGAATCGCCTGAAAAATTATGGCCATTGCAAGAAATGGAAAACACTGAAGGAGAACCTGACGTTGTCTATTATGATCAACAGAAGGATGAGTATTTATTTATCGATTGCTCTCCTGAGACGCCCAAAGGTCGTAGAAGCCTTTGTTATGATCGTGAGGCTTTGGAATCCAGAAAAGATCATCCTCCTAAAAACAGTGCAATAGATCTAGCTAATGAAATGGGAGTCGAGCTTTTAACTGAAGAACAATATTTTCAGTTACAGCAAATTGAAGAGCTTGATCTTAAAACATCGAGTTGGATTGCCACCCCAGCTGAGATTCGTAAGTTGGGTGGAGCACTTTTTGCTGATCGTCGGTATGGTCGGGTCTTCATTTATCATAATGGGGCCCAATCCTATTATGCTGTTCGTGGTTTTCGCTGCTGCTTAAGAGTATAGGTGTTGTGCATAAATAAAAATAATTCTGTTTGATGTTTTATGCCAAGAAAATGGAAATTCTTGCAACTTTTGATTGACTGTAAACATGACAAGATATGCTCAGAAATTAAATAAAAACATCAGGACATTTCTAAACATGCAACTCAACCCAATTTACTATAATGAACAACACATTGCTTTTGCTGACAATGTTCGCCGATTTGTACAAAAAGAAATGGCACCTTTTGTTAATGAGTGGGATGAGGCTGAGACATTTCCTAAAGAGCTTTATAGAAAGGCAGCTGAAATTGGGCTATTGAGTTTAGGTTTTTCTGAAGAATATGGTGGTATTTCTGATGCAGATCCATTTTATTCATTACTCGCTGGTATTGAAATGGCAAAGGCGGGTTCTGGCGGTGTGCATACTTCACTCATGGTACACACAATTGGTGCCCCTCCAATTCAGCATTTTGGAAGTGAGGAGTTAAAGGCTAGAGTCCTACCAGGTATTATTTCCGGTGAAAAAATTTCTGCTTTAGCTATTACAGAACCTGGTGGTGGCTCGGATGTCGCTGCATTACAGACTAAAGCTGTTCGTGATGGTGATTACTACATTGTCTCGGGTGAGAAGACATTTATCACATCGGGGATTCGTGCAGATTACTATACAGTTGCAGTGCGTACAGACCCAACTAAAACAGGAGCTGAAGGTATTTCAATGTTGCTCGTTGAGGCGCACAGTGAAGGAATTACTAAAACACCTCTAAAGAAAATGGGTTGGTGGGCTTCAGATACAGCTCATTTGCATTTTGACCAAGTACGAGTACCTGCATCAAATCTGCTCGGCAAAGAAAATGCCGGTTTTAAAGTTATTATGAATAACTTTAATATGGAGCGGTTTTTCTTGGGAGTAGTCGCTTATGGGTATGCATTAGTCTGTTATGAAGAAGCTTTAGAGTGGGCACAGCAACGTAAAACTTTTGGTAAGCGATTAATAGATCATCAAGTAGTACGCCATAAATTGGTAGATATGGCAACCCAACTGACCTCAACGCGGGCATTACTTGAAGAAACAGCATGGAAAATGACTCAGCCGAAGTTACAAGGACCTGAGTTAGTAGCGCAAATTTCGATGCTGAAAAATGTTGCGACTCGCACTATGCAATTTTGTGCTGATGCAGCTGTACAAACATTAGGTGGTATGGGCTTTATGCGCGGTACCAAGTCGGAACGTATTTACCGTGAAGTGAAGGTCAATATGATTGGTGGTGGTGCTGAAGAAATTATGAAAGATTTGATTAGTAAGCAGTTGGCTTACTGATTCTTACAAGGTGGTCATTGAATCACCTTTTTTATTTCAAAGCCATCTCCCAAACCATTTCGGTTAACTCATCAATTTTGACTTTACCCTCAGCTTTATACCAAGTTACGGTCCATGAAATTGCGCCACCAACTAATCTTCGCCAAATAAAGGCATCATGCTTTATCTTGCCTTCAGTGCGTAATTTTTCAATAACATCCAACCAGATTTGCTCATATTCATTACGCATTTTTAAAAGATAATCTTGTTTTTCTTTTGATAGGGCAAACCACTCATAAACTAAAACAGCCATGGCTGCACCTGTATCTCCAGTAATTGAAATGAGCTCGGATTTAATAAGAGCACGGAGTTGTTGTTCTGGATCGGTAGATTGAGCTGCCGCATCTTGTAAACGGGCAAGATTGTAAATAATAGTTTCCTCCATCACATGAGCGAGGATGTCATCTTTACTTTTAAAGTGGTGGAATAAGCTTCCCGACTGGATTCCAATAAATTGAGCAAGTTCGCGTACAGTGGTTTTGTCATACCCTTGCTTGTGAAATAAATAGGCAGCCCCCCGTAATAAACGACCACGCGGGCTGTCATCAAAGCAAGAGATATTTGGAATCTGTTCAATTGAAGTAGCAATCATGCGAAAGCCGAATCCTTTATATAAAAATACTTAACAGAAAAGTTTGCCAAATCTCATCATGTTTTAGCTGAGCTGTCGAGTTTGGCAGTTTTGGTCAATTTCACAATAACATTTTGCTCTTTACAAACCAAGCGCTTGCTTGGTAATGTTGAGTTTAATTTTTAAACAAAATAATGAGAAATAAGATGGCAAGTAATCAACAGGATGATGAGCGTGTCGTGAAAATAGGTTGTGCCTCTGGGTTTTGGGGAGATACCAATACTGCCGCTTTTCAGTTAGTGCATTTGACCGATATTAATTATTTGGTTTTTGATTATTTGTCCGAGATTACCATGTCGATTATGGCAAAAGCGAAGATGGTAGAACCGAAACATGGTTACGCTTTAGATTTTGTCAGCCGAGTCATGGCACCCTTACTAAAAAAAATTGCTGAAAAAAAGATTAAAGTGATTAGTAATGCGGGTGGTGTTAATCCATTGGCTTGTCGGGACGCATTGCAAAAAATTATTAAAGAGTATGGTCTAGATCTGAAAGTGGCTGTGGTGTTAGGTGATGATCTTTTGCCAAAACATGAGCAGCTAAAATCACAGAATATTCAAGAAATGTTTAGCGGAGAAGCGTTGCCAGAACAGGTGGCAAGCAGTAATGCTTATTTAGGCGCGGTTGCTATTCGTGATGCCTTAGACTTAGGCGCCGATATTGTAATTACTGGCCGTGTAGTTGACTCTGCTGTGGTACTTGCACCCTTACTTCATGAATATCAGTGGCCTTTAGATGACTATGACAAATTGGCGCAAGGTTCGTTGGCAGGTCATGTGATTGAATGTGGAGCCCAATGTACGGGTGGTAATTTTACCGATTGGCAATTGGTACAGGGCTTCGACAACATGGGCTTTCCAGTGGTTGAAGTGAGTGAAGATGGCTCATTTGTTGTAACTAAGCCTCAAGGTACGGGTGGTCTGGTTTCTACTGCTACAGTTGCAGAGCAAATTGTTTATGAAATAGGCAATCCTCAAGCATATTTACTACCCGATGTAATTGCTGATTTCAGCCACGTGCATTTAGAGCAAGTCGGGGAGCACCGAGTTCGTGTGACGGGTGCAAAAGGACAAGCACCAACTACACAATATAAAGTCAGCGCGACTTACCCAGATGGATATCGGGTTTTAGTGAGTTTCCTCATTGCAGGACGTGAGGCACCACGAAAAGCACAAGTCATTGCTGATGCGATTTTGACTAAGTGCGAACGTGTTTTAGCAATGCGCTCAGTGCCGCCATTTAGTGAAAAGTCTGTTGAAATTTTAGGTATTGAAAGTACCTATGGCGACCATGCCCAAACATTAAATAGTCGTGAAGTGGTAGTTAAAATAGCTGTAAAACACATGTTTAAAGAAGCATGTATGTTCTTTGCATCTGAAATTGCACAAGCTTCAACAGGTATGGCTCCAGCCTTGGCAGGAATTGTTGGAGGTCGACCAAAAGCATCTCCAGTGATTAAGTTATTTTCATTTTTAATTGATAAAAATCAATTGAATATTGAAATTGATTTTGAAGGCAAACGTTACCCAGTTGAGATTCCACAAGGGGTTTCTACAGAGCAATTGCCTACATTGACGGCAGGTGAAAATGCAGTTTATCAAGGAGATGAAATTGAAGTTCCTTTGATTGAAATTGCGCATGCCCGCAGTGGTGATAAAGGCAATCATAGCAATATTGGCGTGATTGCACGTAAAGCAGACTATTTACCATGGATTCGTGCAGCACTAACTGAACAGTCTGTTGCAAGCTATATGCAGCATGTTTTGGATGCTGAGAAAGGGCGAGTAATCCGTTATGAGTTACCGGGTTTAAATGCACTAAATTTTATGTTGGAGAATGCCTTAGGCGGTGGTGGTGTTGCAAGCTTGCGTATTGATCCGCAAGGTAAAGCCTTTGCCCAACAGTTATTGGATATGCCTGTTAAAGTTCCGGCACATCTTTTAGAAAAATAAAATGAATGGATGAAACAAAGATGAGTTATCAATCAATATTTAGACCAGATGCTTTCGCCAATAAAGTCATTATTGTGACAGGTGGTGGCTCAGGAATTGGACGCTGTACTGCACATGAGCTTGCAGCCCTTGGCGCTCAAGTCGTGATTACAGGACGCAAAATTGAAAAATTAGAGAAAGTAAGCCAAGAAATTATAGAAGATGGTGGTTTAGTTCATTTCATTGTTTGTGATAACCGTGAAGAAGAACAAGTGAAAAATATGATTGCCGAAGTGATTGAGAAATTCGGCAAACTCGATGGTTTGGTAAATAATGCAGGCGGGCAGTTCCCCTCAGCTTTAGAGAATATTTCGGCGAATGGTTTCGATGCAGTCGTGCGTAATAATTTACACGCAACTTTCTATCTAATGCGTGAAGCTTATAACCAATGGATGGCAAAACATGGTGGCAGTATTGTCAACATGACTGCCGATATGTGGGGAGGCATGCCGGGAATGGGGCATTCTGGAGCTGCGCGTTCGGGGGTTGATAACTTAACTAAAACAGCATCAGTTGAGTGGGGGAAATCAGGTGTTCGTGTAAATGCGGTTGCACCGGGGTGGATTGTTTCATCCGGTATGGATAATTATAGCGGTGATTTTGCCAAAGTAATTATTCCAAGTCTTGCTGGCAATGTACCGCTAAAACGTATGGGAACAGAGTCGGAAGTCTCATCGGCAATTTGTTATTTATTGTCCGATGCTGCGGCTTTTGTTTCTGGTGTGACGTTACGTATTGATGGTGCTGCATCACAAGGGACACGCATGTATCCACTAGGTGAGGCTACAAACAGTCAGTCTTATAATGGTTTTCACCGTGCATTTATTCCTGAAATCTTTCAGAAAAAGACTGAGGCTGAGGAGGAATAACAGTGTCTATTCTCCAATCCCAAATTGCTGTTGGTAGTGAACAGTATCAAAAGAATAAAGAGGCATTGCTTACTCAATTGAGTGAAGTCCGTGCAATTCAGCAAAAAAGCATTGATAAATCATATGTTGCCAAACCAAAATTCGATAAAAAGGGCAAGATTCTGCCGCATGAACGTGTACGGTTATTACTTGATACCGATTCGCCTTTCGTTGAACTTTGTGGCTTGGTTGGCTACAACATGCATGATGATAAGGATGGCTCCGAAGCTGGGGGTGGGGTAATTGCTGGTATGGGTTTTGTCAGTGGTGTGCGTTGTTTAGTCTCTGCAAGTAATAGCGCAATCAAAGGCGGAACCATGTCACCTATGGGTGTACAAAAGACTTTGCGTCTACAAAAAATTGCCTTAGAACAAAAACTCCCTTTGATTACGCTGACTGAAAGTGGTGGGGCTAATCTTAATTATGCTGCTGAAGTATTTACTTATGGCGGTATGACTTTCGCTAATCAGGCACGTCTTTCAGCGGCAGGTATTCCACAGCTTGCAGTTGTTCATGGTAATGCAACGGCAGGAGGAGCTTATCAACCAGGTCTTTCGGATTATGTCATTGTAGTACGCAAACAAACAGAGATGCTTCTTGCAGGTCCACCTTTACTTCTGGCTGCCACGGGTGAAGTCGCCACAGCGGAGGAATTGGGTGGGGCTGAAATGCATGCACAGGTTGCTGGAACAGCAGAATACTTAGCAGAAAATGATGCCGATGGGATTCGACTTGCGCGTGAAATTTTTGAACACCTGAACTGGAAAGAGCAAATCAAACCAATTGATGTGACTTATAAAGAGCCTCGTTACGATACCGAGGAACTGTTGGGTGTTATTCCAAGTGATCCTAAACAACCATTTGATATGAAAGAAGTGGTTGCCCGCATTATTGACGATTCAGATTTTCTAGAATTTAAGCAGGAATATGATGATTTAACGGTGTGTGGCTGGGCAAAAATTGGTGGTTTGCATATCGGTATTATTACCAATAATGGTCCGATTACCCCTCAAGGGGCAGCGAAAGCAGCTCAGTTTATTCACTTATGTGAACAGACCAACCGTCCGTTATTATTCTTACATAACACTACTGGCTTTATGGTGGGAACCGATGCCGAGCAAAATGGCATTATTAAGCATGGCTCAAAACTGATTCAAGCGGTTGCCAATTGTACTGTACCTAAAATTTCAATCGTTGTGGCAGGCTCATATGGTGCAGGTAACTACGCGATGTGTGGTCGGAGTTTATCGCCAGACTTTATTTTTGCATGGCCAAATTCGCATGTTGCTGTAATGGGCGCTGCACAAGCTGGAAAGGTGTTACGCATTGTGGCTGAAGGAAAGCAAAAAGCTTCTGGTCAGGAGCCCAATCCGCAAATGCTCGATTTTCTTGAGCAAAGTACTGCGATGAAATTAGAGCAGCAATCTACCGCGCTTTTCAATACGGCCATGCTACATGATGACGGCATTATTGACCCGCGAGATACCCGAAAATTATTAATTTTCCTTTTAGAAACTATTTATGAAGCACAGCAACGCGAACTAAATCCGACCCGTTTTGGTGTGTCTCGCTTTTAATCAATCTTTACCGTAATTAAAAAAATTAATAGGAATAACACAATGAAATTTACTGCCGAACATGAAGCATTACGCCGTACAGCTCGTCAATTTGTTCAAAATGAGCTGAATCCACATATTCCAGAATGGGAAGCTGCGGGACGTTTCCCAATCCATGACGTATTTAAAAAAATGGGGGATCTTGGCCTATTGGGGATTTGTAAGCCTGAGGAAAATGGTGGTCTGGCTTTAGATTACTCTTATAACTTGGTTGTTGCTGAAGAAATTGGACGCGCAGCTTGCGGCGGTGTGCCTTTAGCCATTGGTGTACAAACAGATATGGCAACACCTGCTTTGGCGCGTTTTGGTAGCAAAGAATTACGTGATGAGTTTTTAACACCAGCCATTGCTGGAGAATATGTTGCCTCAATTGCGGTATCGGAAGTACATGCTGGTTCGGATGTTGCTGCTATTAAAACGACTGCTAAAAAAGATGGCGATGACTATGTTATTAACGGCAGTAAAATGTGGATTACCAACTCACTGCAGGCCGATTTCTTCTGTCTTTTAGCCAACACATCTGACGATAAACCTCACGTCAACAAGTCGATGATTATTGTACCGGCAAAAACTAAAGGGATTAGTTTTTCAGAACCGTTAAATAAATTAGGTATGCGTTCAACGACCACAGCACAAGTTTATTTGGACAATGTACGTGTACCTCAGCGTAACTTGGTTGGCGTTGAAGGTATGGGCTTCATGATGCAGATGATGCAATTTCAGGAAGAGCGTTTATGGGCTTGTGCTAATGCGATTGGTGGTTTGGAAAATTTAATTCAAAAGACTATCGCCTATACCAAAGAGCGTACGACATTTGGTCAACCACTCATTAATAACCAATATATCCATTTTCGTTTTGCCGAACTCATGACTGAAGTAGAAGCACTTAAAGCCTTAACCTACCAAGCGTGTGAACAGCATATTGCGGGTGAAGATGTGACTAAGCTGGCATCTATGGCAAAGCTCAAAGCAGGCCGTTTAAGCCGTGAAGTTGCCGATAGTTGTCTGCAATACTGGGGTGGTAACGGCTTTATGTGGGATAACCCAGCATCACAGCTGTATCGTGATGGTCGTTTAGGTTCTATTGGCGGTGGGGCAGATGAAATTATGTTGGGGATTATCTGTAAGTTAATGGACATTCTGCCTAAAAAGCAGAAATAAGAATAAGGAATACACCATGACACTTTCAGCTTCTCTGCAAGCTTTAGATCTTGATGACAGCATTCAATTAGAACAAGACGGCAGTATTTTATATCTCTGGTTAAATCGACCAGAGAGCCGTAATGCTATGAACTTGAAGATGGTCAATGCCATTCAACAAGTCTTTAATGCTATTCGCGATGACCTTTCAATTCGCTCAGTAATTATCCGTGGTGAAGGTGGGACTTTTTGTGCAGGTGGGGATATTAAAGACATGGCTGCTTTACGCGTTGAAGCAACTCATGTTGGTAGCTTACAACCTTATGCTGATTTTAACCGCCGTTTTGGTGCTATGCTTGAGCAAGTCGAAGCCGCACCACAGACTGTTGTGGTCATTTTAGAAGGTGCGGTGTTAGGTGGAGGTTTTGGGCTGGCATGTGTTTCCGATGTTGCCATTAGCCGTGACAATGCCCAGTTTGGTTTACCTGAAACAGGGCTTGGTGTGATTCCTGCACAAATTGCTCCTTTTGTAGTGAAACGTATTGGCCTGACTCAGGCTCGTCGATTAGCTTTGCTCGGCATGCGTTTTGAGGGCCATACAGCCCTAAGTGCCGGAGTGGTTCATCAAATTGCACATAATGAAATCGAACTAGAGCAAGCTCTAGAGGAAACGATTCAACAAATTAAACGAGCAGCTCCTCAAGCTTCGCGTGTGACTAAAGCACTGTTACATCGAGCGTTTAATGAGCCTTTGAGTAATTTACTCAATGATGCAGCTCAGCAGTTTGCTCAAGCGGTTGGTGGTGCCGAAGGACAAGAAGGTACGATGGCTTTTATCCAGAAACGGTTGCCGAATTGGGCCGATGAATCATAAGAGATAAGGATAAAAATAATGAAATTTTCAAAAGTACTGGTTGCCAATCGTGGTGAAATTGCAGTTCGAGTCATGCAAACTGCTAAGGCAATGGGTTATCAAACTGTCGCAGTTTATTCTGATGCTGACCGTAACGCTCGCCATGTGCAAGAGGCTGATGAAGCTGTTTATATTGGTGGTTCAAAAGTATCTGAGTCATATCTGTCAATTACCAAGATAATAGATGCATGCAAAAAAACAGGTGCTGATGCAGTTCACCCCGGTTATGGCTTTTTGTCTGAAAATACTGATTTTGCTCAGGCCTGTATCGACAACCAGATTACATTTATTGGGCCAACAGCTTCTGCAATTGAGTTAATGGGCAGTAAGCGACTTTCAAAAATTGCCATGATTGAAGCAGGTGTTCCTTGTGTGCCAGGTTACGAAGGTGATCGTCAAGACCTTGAATATTTAGCAGCACAAGCAGAACAGATTGGCTTTCCAATTATGGTCAAAGCTTCTGCTGGTGGTGGTGGCCGTGGCATGCGTTTGGTACAGCAAGCATCCGAATTGGTTGAGGCATTGCAAACCGCACGTTCCGAAGCTGAAAATGCATTTGGTTCTGGCGAACTCATTTTAGAAAAAGCAGTCATTGCTCCGCGCCATGTCGAAATTCAGGTTTTTGGTGATACTCACGGCAATTATGTGTATTTATTTGAGCGTGATTGTTCGATCCAACGTCGTCACCAAAAGGTCGTTGAAGAGGCGCCGTGTCCAGTGATGACTCCTGAACTACGTCAGCAAATGGGTGAAGCAGCTGTAGCAGCGGCTAAAGCATGTGCTTACGTAGGTGCGGGAACTGTTGAGTTCTTACTTGATGCATCAGGTACATTTTATTTCTTAGAAATGAATACCCGTTTGCAGGTAGAGCATCCGGTGACCGAGCTTATTACGGGGCTAGATTTAGTTGAATGGCAGTTACGAGTGGCGAATGGTGAGCGGTTACCGTTAAAGCAACAGGAATTGACCTTACATGGACATGCTATTGAAGTGCGTTTGTATGCCGAAGACCCACGTCAGGATTTCTTACCACAAACAGGAAAAGTTTTACGCTGGAAGCCTGCAACTTTGCCAAATGTGCGTATCGATCATGGCATGTTGGCAACTAATGAAGTTAGCCCTTTCTATGACCCGATGGTAGCAAAGGTGATTGCATATGGGAAAACCCGTGAGGATGCGATTCGCTTACTTGCTCGTGCCGTAGATGATTGTGTTTTGCTGGGTGTAAACAGTAATAAGCAGTTCTTGGTCAATTTATTACGCCATCCCGTTGTTGTGGCTGGTGATACCAATACAGCATTTATTCAGCAGCATTTTCAAGATGACGGCAGTCTATATAAGCAGGTTCTGTCTTTAGAAACATTGGCGATTGCTGCTGCATTATTTAGCCAAAGTAAAGTGACTGCGGTGTGGCAAACTGGGCTTGGAGTGCCATTACCATTAAAAATTAAATATGATGATCAGAGTATCCAATTACAGCTTTCATCTGTAAATAACACGTTTACGGCACAGCTTTGTGATCAAACAGTTTGTATTGAAGTGCTTGAGAGAACACCAGAGCAATTAGTTTATTTAATTGATGGCGTACGCCGCCGTGTGCAATATATATTAGATGGTGATCAGCTTTACTTGGATCGAGAGAATGGCAATGTTGCAATTCGCAACGTAACTTATGCCGCCCCTGAAATAGCTGATGTGGCTGGTGATGGCAATATTCGTGCGCCGATGGATGGCGCTGTAGTGAATATCTTGGTCAATAAAGGCGATCAAGTGTTGAAAGGCCAAACATTATTGATTCTTGAAGCCATGAAAATCCAACAGCAGATTAAATCTGACGTAGATGGTGTAGTTGAAGATGTGTTAGGGCAACAGGGGCAACAAGTAAAAAAACGACAAATGCTTTTTACTATTCAAACTTAAGTGAAAAATACCGCTCTAAATAGGGCGGTATTTTTTTAATAGTAGTGTGGATTATTCTCCATCTGCCTCTGCAATCACTTGGCTTGCTTTTTTTAGACTATAAAGCAGTTGCCCTAAAAGTACATCTCTATTACTTAGGGTAACCATCACCATCGGGTGATGGATCGCTGGAATAGCCGTCAAAATGGCCTTACCATTATCTGCATCTAAGGTGATGTTATTGCAGCCGGTCAGTTGAATTTCTTTTAAAAATGCAGTGACCATTGCCAAAATCGAGCTACTTACCGCTGCTAATTTAGTGGTGTTATGGTAGTTCTTGTGGCTTACTGTTGCCAATTCAAACCCATCTGAAGAACAAATCATCACAAAGTCTACACCACGTGTATTCATCAGAATTTTTTGGGCTTCACTTTTTGCAAGTTGTAGCAATTGTGTTGGAGCGGTTCGTTTTTGAACTGGAATACTAAGCATGATCTTTCCCTTGAGATGTTGCGCCTACCTTAACTTCAAGTGATGCAATTAATGATTCAACCATCATTAAAATGTGCTCTTGTTCTCTTGCATCAATAAAAAATAATGGATATTGAAGTTCATTTTCTGTTAACCAATTACGATACTGTTGAAGTGAAGATTCTTTATTTTCATCAATATGTGTAATACCAATTGCAATATTATTATTATAATTTTTAAAGGTTTCTAAGTAGTTTTCTAATTCAGAAATTGGACTAGGGCTGTTATGATCTAACAGAAGAATAATACCTATTGCACCTTCACAAATGACTGACCAAATAAAATCAAAACGGCTTTGTCCAGGTGTTCCATATAAGCCAATTTTAACACCATCATCTAAGGTAATTTCGCCGTAATCGATCCCAACGGTTGTTTGTGATTTTTGATGACTTTGTACATCTGTATTAAATGCTTCTGTTCCCAAAATTGGAATTTCAGATAGCGACTTAATTGCTTCTGTCTTTCCAGCCCCCATACTGCCTGCAAAGACAATTTTATATTGCTGTATAATCATAACGTTCCCTAAAGACCAAAGCGGCGTCTAATCTTTCCTATAAAATTCTTAAAAAAATGACTTTCAGTATTTGAGCTTTCTAAATGCGATTGTGGAGCATATGAACACTTATTTGCAGGAACGTATTTACCGTTATTTGCCATTAAGCAAGCTGTGATAAAACGTAAAATAACGTCGATTGGTTGGTTGAGTTGTTTAGCAACTTCAGTGATTTTTGCTCCCTGTATAAAACACGCAGAGAGCTGCAAGCTAATTTTTCTATATTCTTTTTGATAAGGTTGGGGCCAATGATCGATTTTGAAGTAACCATCAGCTGAAGCTAAATTTTCAAAGTCTGTTGAACACCAAATTAAATTCCATAACCAATCTTGTAAGCAATAACCTTTTTTACGAGAAACCTTAGTGAAGTCCGATGTTTTAGCAAAAGCAAAGTTAAAGCTCATATTGGTATGTGCTTTTTGACGGGAAGGCTCTACCCAAGCAGTTTGAGTTCTATTATCAATAATGGCTAAGGTGCCTTTATCATCAAATAAATGTAATTTGGTATTTTCTGGGCTATGCAAATTTCTTATAAATTGTTCATCTATAATAGATATTTCATTTGATAAAGCTGAGCCAGAACCTATAGCCGCATACTTTAAAGAAGATAATACGTTTTTTTGTAGCCAAGAGCGCAGCGATTCTGTTTTTTCTAAAGGGAAGTGTAAGGTATGCTCATCAATAGAATTTCCATTTTCTGAAGGTATTTTGGTGATTTTTAAATAAGGAAATTTTTTCTTTTGAAGAATGTTTTGAATATTATCTGCATCGAAAAAGTTCTCATTAATGATTAATAAATCAATATGATTACTAGAAATATTAACCCAGTTAATACCATATTGATTAGATATTAAATCACGGATTAAGATTTTTAATTCATCTGAAACTTTTAAGCTTAAACCGGAAACTGCAATATTTATGCAATAACTATCCATAGTATCATTTTAAATTTTTATTAATTAATATAATGATTGTTTATGTGCTCTTCATAATTAATATAAAGAGCACAAAGTAAATCAATTAGCTAAAGTCGAGCTCTTTTTCAAATGATTTCAACTCATGGCGAGCCATGGCCAAATTCGATTTGGTGCGATCAAGTACTAAGTAAAGGAATAAATTGTTATTACTTTCTAAAGGACGAATTAAGTGGTAAGCCTTACCTAGTGTAATTAAAATATCCTCAATATTGTCATTTAATTTCAAAGCATTAGCAATATTTCGCTTTGCTCGAATGACTTCCGTGTTTCCAGCTGCTGCTAGTTCTAAATCAATTTCCCCACCGCCTTGTGTAGCAAGTGATAATCCACTTTCAGAGTCAACAAGTGCAGATGCAATAAAACCATCAATTTCCGTTAAGCTATCTAAAGAAAGTTTAGCCATTTTTTTATCTCTCAGGATTATAAAGTTATAATTACTACTTTTTATTTAAAAGTAGTTAAAAATCATTATATTTCTGATCAATTTGAAGTCAATCAAGGAAAAGAATATTGAAATTGATGTTTAAGGAAATAAGTGACCAAAAATGTCATATTACAAAAAATATTATAAGATTATTTATGCATTATACTTTTAATATTGTGCTCATGTTTGCATTATATATTTTTCATTTTTAGATTTAATAATTGTAATAGAATGTTAAAACAATATTTGTTAATAAATTATGTTTATTTAAATAGAAAAAAGAGGAACTCATAGTTCCTCTTTTTAAATATTTATAATTAAATTAAACAAGATGCGTATAAAAACAATAGAGGTAGCCCAAAATTGCTAAAGCTACAAGAGGTGCGATAACTTTCGACCATGCAGGAATAAAAGTTTCGATAGATTGTTCTTCAGCATGTAAATCTTCATGATGAGGTTGAGCTTGATGAACCATTTGATTGAACTCCTTCATTGTTGCGTCCAATGATAGCTCTTCTTGTTCAACAGGTTTAGAACCAATTAACTCTGTTAGATGGTTTGTTGACCAAACCCAATCATCAGCCTGA
Organism: Acinetobacter sp. ABJ-A23_2; assembly: GCF_044538765.1. Classification (NCBI taxonomy): domain Bacteria; kingdom Pseudomonadati; phylum Pseudomonadota; class Gammaproteobacteria; order Moraxellales; family Moraxellaceae; genus Acinetobacter; species Acinetobacter sp. ABJ-A23_2. The sequence goes on along the minus strand of NZ_JBIUCP010000047.1, from coordinate 14,619 downwards.
CCTGATAGATGTTCCACTTGTCCTAAAATTAATTCTTTTAAGCCATTTTGTCCGAAGCCACCAGTTTCATCAAGTTGATTAAGCTCAGTTAGCTGTAAGGCCAAAATTTCTGAAATACTCTGTTCAAGTTCAGCATTCTTTAAAATCGACTCATTGTGCTTAGAAGTCGTTAAATGGCGTGCTACTTCTTGAATATATAATGGATCGGCAGTTTTGATTTCATTATAAATTTTATTGTCATCTTGACGCCATAAGCTGATTAACTTTCCAAGTGTGAGCACATTCACTTCATCAATCAGCTTATTTTTTTCATGGGCTGGGTATTGATTTAAAAGCTGAGGCTTTTGAATTTTTATTTGCTCAGCAAAGTATTGGACTAAATCAAATGCCATACTTTATTCCTCTAAAATTAATCTAAAATTCTTAATGTTGGCTTTTTCTTGGTTGGTTCAGTTGTTTCTTGTGTTTCAGGTTCTAGTGTATCTTCTACAGTCGCTACATTGGCATATTCTTCTGGGTCAAAGAATAAACCTTGTCCATTCTCACGTGCATATATACCCAAAACAGCTTGGATTGGGACGTAAATATCTTTTGAAACGCCACCAAAACGTGCTGAGAAAGTGATTGCATCATTGCTAATAAGTAGTTGATGTACAGCATGCGGCACAATGTTTAAAACAATTTGGCCATCTTTGACAAATTGTTGTGGTACATCAGTGTGTGGCTGTGTTGCATCAACAAGTAAATAAGGTGTGAGTTGGTTGTCGCAAATCCATTCATAGATTGCACGAGCAAGATAAGGACGTGTAGGGGTTAACTCAATAGTTTGCTCAGACATATCACACTATTCCATATTTAATTGTTCATTGTAACGGGTTTTCTCTTGGGGCGTCATTGATTTAACAAAAGAAGGACGGCTAAAGATACGTTTACAGTACAAAAATATAGGCCGGCACTGCTGCTTTGGTAAATCAATTCCCATGCTATTAAGCCTTACAAAAATTGGGGCGAGCATACAATCCAAAATTGAAAAATTTTCAGACATAAAATAAGGGAAATGCTGAAATAGAGGGGTAAGAGAAATTAAGGTATCACGTAATTCTTTTTGCGCTTTTTGTTTTTGTTCTACATTTAAAGTATCTGCATGTTTGAGCATATGATCGGCCAACTTAAACCAATCATTTTCAAGACGCCAAATGTATTGCCGTTGTTCAGCACGTGCCATAGGAGCATCAGCGTAAAGCTTGCCTTGACGATATCGGTCATCAAGATATTCAGCAATAATCGGTGCTGAAAATAATTTCAGGTTTTGCTCAAGTAGCATTGGCAATTGGTTATAAGGGTTTAGGCTCGCTAAATCCTCATCTTCATGATCGGTTACGATCAATTGATATTTAATTTGCTTTTCTGCCAATAAAAAACGGATCCAGTGAGAACGGAAATCATCAGCATGGCTGTAAAGGGTAATTCCCTGAATTGAAGTGTTTTCGACCGACATATCACAAGGTATGGTTGTGTGAATCGGTTAGAATACTAAAAATACGAGTGGAAATCACGGTGGCAAAGATAGAGTTTCATATATTTATCTGTTTCACTCATGCTTAAAATGAATAAGCAATAAAAAAGCCTTGGAATAACCAAGGCTTTTGTCCGATTCGGTAAACGAATTAACGTTTAGAGAATTGAGGACGTTTACGAGCTTTACGTAAACCAAGTTTCTTACGTTCAACTTCACGAGCATCACGAGTAACGAAACCAGCTTGACGTAGAACAGGTTTTAAAGTTTCGTCAGCAGCGATAAGCGCACGAGTAATACCGTGACGGATCGCGCCAGCTTGACCACCGATACCACCACCTTTAACAGTGATGTAAAGGTCAAACTTTTCAGTAACTTCTAAAAGTTCTAAAGGTTGACGAACAACCATACGAGCAGTTTCACGACCGAAATATTGCTCTAAAGTACGGTTGTTAATAACGAGTTTACCTGTACCAGCTGACAAGAAAACACGTGCAGTTGCGGTCTTACGGCGACCTGTACCATAATTAGTAGCCATGTGCTGTATCCCTTAGATGTCCAAAACTTGTGGCTGTTGAGCAGCATGCGGATGCTCAGTACCAGCGTACACTTTCATTTTTTTGATCATTGCATAACCAAGAGGACCTTTTGGTAACATGCCTTTAACTGCTTTTTCAAGAACAGCTTCAGGTTTGTGAGCAATTAACTTCTCGAAGTTAGTCTCACGGATACCACCAGGGAAACCAGTATGGCGATAATATTTCTTATCAAGTGATTTATTACCAGTCACTTGAATTTGTTCAGCATTAATCACAACGATGTAATCGCCAGTGTCAACGTGAGGAGTATAAGAAGTTTTATGCTTACCGCGTAAACGACGAGCGATTTCAGTCGCAAGGCGACCTAAAGTTTTGCCAGAAGCATCAACAACATACCAGTCATGTTGAACTTCAGCTGGCTTAGCGCTGAGAGTTTTCATTAAACCACTACCTATTATAGTTGGTTTGGACTATGGAATCTGTCCAAACAAAAGGAGCCAGCATTCTAAACGAGTTTGTTCAAAGTCACAAGAAAAATCCAGTTTAAGTTAGATAATTTAATCCATAAACTGATGAATGACAGATATGTTAAAATGAAACCAATTCTTGTTATGTGTCGGGGGTGATTGTGCTGCCTTTATATATCACTTCCGGTGAGCCTGCCGGTATTGGTCCAGATATTTGTTTAAGTCTGGCGGAACGCGTTGATGAGCGTCCGGTCGTTGTTTTGGCTGACCGAAATTTATTGCAACAACGTGCTCAAAAGCTTGGCTTGGATATCAAGTTTTTAGAGTATAAAGGGCAAACTGAATCATGTTTGCAAGGCGAGCTTTATATAGAGCACGTAGCATTAAAAACAGAAGTCATCGATGGTCAACTAAACCCAGCTAATGCAGCTTATGTATTAGAACAACTACGTCGTTCAGCTGATTATGCAATGTCTGGTAAAAGTGTAGGGGTAGCCACTGCGCCCGTGCAAAAATCGGTCATTAATGATGCAGGTATTCTGTTTAGTGGTCATACTGAATATTACCAAGAGTTCGCAGGTGTAGAACGTGTTGTTATGATGCTCGCAACTAAAACCTTGCGGGTTGCTTTAGCGACTACACATTTACCTTTAAGAGATGTAGCCGATGCAATTACTAAACAACGCTTGCATCAAGTGATAGACATCTTACTTCATGACCTAAAAACCAAGTTTAAAATTATCGATCCGAGAGTATTAGTGTGTGGATTAAATCCGCATGCGGGTGAAGATGGTTACTTGGGTCGTGAAGAGATTGATACTATTAATCCTGTACTTGAAACTTACCGGGCTCAAGGCGTTAAAATCAGTTTAAGTATGCCGGCAGATACTTTATTTACTCCTGAACACCTTAAAAATGCTGACGCTGTTCTTGCCATGTACCATGATCAAGGCTTACCTGTGCTAAAATCACAAGGTTTTGGTGAAGCAATTAATATCACATTGGGCTTACCGTTTATTCGAACTTCTGTCGATCATGGTACTGCTCTGTCTTTAGCTGGGACAGGTTTGGCAAAAAGCTCAAGTTTAAATGTCGCTGTCGATTTAGCTTTATCGTTGGCAGCGAGTTAAATTTTTCATGTTGGAAATGTTCTATGTATCAAATTAATGCCCTAAACCCGAAAGATGAAGGGCATAAAGCTCGTAAACGTTTTGGTCAAAACTTCTTACATGATCAGCGAGTCATTGCCAAAATTGTACGCTCTGTTAATCCGCGTACAGGCGATAATATTGTTGAAATTGGTCCAGGCTTGGCTGCTTTAACTTCTCCTTTAATTGGAGAATGTGATGCTTTGACTGTAGTTGAGTTAGACCGTGACTTAGCAGCAGGCTTACCAGAGCGTGTACCACACCCAGAACGTTTAACTATCGTAGAAGCTGATGCATTAAAATACGATTTTAGCCAACTTGTAAAAGATGGTCGTCCGTTACGCGTTGTCGGCAATTTGCCTTATAACATTTCTACACCACTACTTTTTCATCTCTTGGAATTTGGTAGCCAAGTCAAAGATATGCACTTCATGTTGCAAAAAGAAGTGGTAGAACGTATTACTGCCGAACCAAATACAAAAGAATATGGTCGTTTATCGGTAATGATTCAATATTATTGCCAGCCTACATTTTTATTTGAAGTTCCTGCAGGTGCATTTAATCCACCACCAAAAGTGACGAGTGCTGTATTTCGTTTGGTTCCTTATGAACAAAAACCGATTGTTGCGAAAGATGAAAAAGCTTTAGCTCGTTTGGTTGCACACGTATTTACGCAACGTCGTAAAACGCTAAGAAACAGCCTTAAAGGTATGTTGGCAGATGACGGTTTCGAGAAAGCAGGAGTCGACCCAATGGCTCGTCCAGAAACTTTGACGCTTGCCGAGTTTGTAGCTTTAGCAGATCAAATGGTGGCATAAATGACCAAGCGTTATAACTATATCATTGGTGATGTTCAAGGTTGTTTTGAAGCCCTCAAAGCGCTCTTAAAAGAAATACGTTTTGATCCTGATCAAGATTTTATTTGGTTTGCTGGTGATTTAGTTGCACGTGGAGAAAACTCTGTAGGTGCACTTCGTTTTATAAAAAAACTAGCCGATCGAGGGGCTGCTGCTACAGTATTAGGTAATCATGATTTAACTCTGGTTGCTTGTGCGCGTGGTCTTAAAGAAATTAAAGAAAAAGATCGCACGCAGGACGTTATTGACGCTGTAGATGGCGATGAACTCATCGACTGGTTACGTAAACAGCCCTTATGTTTATTTCCAAATGAACAAACCGTGCTGACACATGCTGGTATACCTTGCATTTGGAATGCAGAAAAAACGGCTGCTTTAGCTAAAGAAGTTGAAGCTGTATTAGCACATGATGATCTGTCTGTATTAGATGCTTTTTTAGCTGAAATGTATGGTTCAAAACCAGATCTTTGGACAGATGACTTAACTGGTAATGACCGCCTACGCTGTATTACCAATTATTTAACTCGCATGCGTTTAACTAATGCAGAAGGTACTTTGGAATTTAGTTTTAAAGATACTTTAGATGCACCTATGCCAGAAGGTTATTTACCTTGGTTTGAATTTCCAAGTAAAGCTGCACAAACACATCAAGTATTCTTTGGTCATTGGGCTGCTCTAGAAGGAAGAACAATCAGTGAACATATTCAGAACGTAGATGGTGGCTGTGTATGGGGTAAAAACTTAATTGCTTATCGTCTTGAAGACCAGCAAAGTTTTTCAGTAGTTAATCCTGTCATGTAATAAAAAAAGCCGCATAAGCGGCTTTTTTTTAAGATTTATTCTAGGCGAATCCAAATTTGATTGCGGCCTAAAGCTGAAACTCCAAGATAACCACGCATGTGTAGACGGTTACCATTTGCACTGAGTTTGGCTTTTAATCCGTAAACTTTGCCAGTATTTGGGTCTAGAATTTTCCCACCAGTGTAGGTTGTACTATCCACTTGTTTTAAACCAGTCGCGATATCTAAACCTACAATATGCTTATTGGTATAAGGCGCTGGGCAGTTATCACAAATTTCTTTTGGTGTATAACCCGGACGCGGTGTAATTTTTACAACTTTTCCTGAATAAGTACCATTTGCCTCTTTTCGTATTTCTACATGAGCCTTAGGCGTACCAGTTTTATCGTCAATCGTTTGCCACATACCAGTAATATCAGCTGCAAAAGTAGCTGAATTTATCCCCAATAAGAGCAACGCTCCAACAAAAAATTTCCCCATAATCAAAAATCCTTTTAGATTTGAAAAGATCATCTTATTTCTAATTGATCACTGGTTCAATGTTTATTTGAACTACTTTTTGATCAGGAAATTCCTACAGATAACATGAAAGTCGGTAGCCATATGGCGGTAAATACACCATTTAAAGCCATACCAAAAGCGGCATAACGACCTGCAACAGGGCCACGTTGCCAAGCTTGAGCTGTTCCAATAGCATGTGCTGCTAAACCTAGAGCTAAACCTGATGCTCTTTCATCATGAATATGCTTAAGTAAAAATGGTGAAAATGCTGCACCAATAACTCCTGATAAAATCACAATTAATGTGACTAATGTTTCAGGGGCATGTAATAAAGTTGCGATGTTTAAAGCAATAGGTGTAGTTACAGCGCGTGTAGCAAAAGCCAGAATAGTAGGCTCAGACATATGCAATAAATAAGCGAGTCCCATGGGTAAAGCAACGGCGCTAATACTTGCAAAAAACAAAATTCCAATCACCGATTTAAGAGGTAGATCGTCATATCGCATTGCAGCCAACGGTATCGCTAAAGCAACTGTGACATAACCCAGTAGATGGCTGAATAAATCATTTACATAAAGTCGGTATTCTTCATAAGGAACTTTCAAGATTGATAATAAACCAATCACAATGAACATACCGAAAACTAAGAGAGGGACTTGAGGGAAACGGCGGTTTAAAGGTTTTGCACAAAGATAGCCAACTAGAGTGATCAAAAATCCATATAAAATCATAAACATTTTATTCTCCTTATAACCAATGTTTTGCCATTTTTGCATAGACCCACAGCGGTATAAGGGTGCTCACCACTAGTACAAAGAGAAATAAAGGAATTTCTTTACCCATATGCACCAGCATAATTAACGAGCCTGCACAAATGGGTAAAAAAGCAAAACCACTTTCTTTCATAATTTTATTGTTGGTGTCGACGAGTCTTAATGGGATTTTCTTAAATTTACGCCAAATGAGTAAAATGATGAGCAAACTAATTAAACCCACCAGATTTCCTAATTCTGGATGACCAAAAGCACGCATAACGACGACTGAGCCTTCACGAAAACCGATAATAAGTAGAAAAGTTCCTACCCATGCTGCCCAATCTATACTTTTGATCTTATCCATATTTTTATCTCTAAAAGTTTACTTATCAAGTTTTAACTGATCTAGTTCTTGATTTCAAACTCTTCCAGTGGTCGTTTAAACTGACTCGCTCGTTCACCTAATATCTCGTCGATAGGTAATTTGGCTTGACGAATTAACTGCTCAAGCTTATGTGGCGCAATTCGTATATCAATATGTAATAGCCCTTCATCATCATAATGTTCAGATTCGATAACATTTAAGGCATAAAGCTGGGTACGCAATTTGCCATAAGCAGGTTTTAGTATTAATGAGAATTGTTGAAGTTGGCCCATTAAACATTCTTGTACTGCTTGACGTAGCAAATCTAAACCTAAACCTGAATGTGCAGATACATAAACGCGATCAGGAACATGAGGCTCTGAATAAATAATTTTAGCCTCTTCACCACTTAAATCGATTTTGTTGTAAACCCGAAGAACAGGGGCATCGGCTCCAATTTCCTTCAATACCCCTTCAACAGCTTCAATCTGATCAAGCATGTCATGGCTACTGCTATCAATCACATGTAAGAGTAGTGTGGCTTCAAGCGTTTCTTCTAAAGTTGCTTTAAATGACTCAACTAAGTCATGTTGTAGGTTTCGTACGAACCCTACGGTGTCTGCGAGCACTACAGTACCAATACCATCCCATTCTAAACGACGTAAGGTTGGATCGAGTGTTGCAAACAGCTGATCGGCTGCATACACATCACTTTTCGCTAAAATATTAAATAAAGTAGATTTACCCGCGTTGGTATAACCAACTAAAGATACGGTGGGGATTGAAGCTTTTTGTCTTGCTGCTCGTCCTTGTATACGAGTTTGATGGACTTTCTCTAACTTGTCTTTTAACTGAGTAATACGTACACGAATGAGACGACGGTCTGTTTCGAGTTGTGTTTCACCAGGACCACGTAAGCCAATACCACCTTTTTGTTGTTCAAAGTCAGCAGACCAACCACGAATCAGGCGAGTTGATAAATGTTTAAGCTGAGCAAGTTCGACTTGTAATTTACCTTCATGGGTGCGGGCACGTAGGGCAAAAATATCCAAAATTAAACCAGTACGGTCAATGACTCGGCATTTTAATATTCTTTCTAAATTTCGTTCTTGAGCGGGTGATAATGCATGATCAAAAATAACCAGCCCAGCCTCTAATTCTTGAACTTTCTCGGCTATTTCATCGACTTTACCTGAACCAATAAAAAATTTAGGATTTGGCTTATTACGTTGTACTTTAACGTGCTCAAGAATATCCGCACCAGCAGACTGTGCAAGTAGAGCAAACTCTTCGGCATCCAGATCATCTAATAATTGTACAGACACACTCACCAATATTGTGCGCTCACCGCCTTGATGCCGATCAACAAATTCCACGTGGCTATAAATCCTGAAAAGGGTAAAACTTTATTCTAGAGGAAACTTGAGTAAAAGGGGAAAGGGTTTACTCTTATCCTTTAGATTATCTACATGCATTTTATTTTTTATTTGCTTCTATCGCATAGCGATGCAAGTTAATTGCGAAACGTATAGAATGGCTCGAGATAGGTATAACAATGATTGATCGTTAGTGAAATTTTATGGCTCAAACGCAAAGTATATTAAATTCAACGTTAAAGAAATTTTCTAAAATAGGCTTGTACGGAAAGAAAGTTACTTCAGCAACTGCGGCAATCAGTGAAGGTTTTTATTTAGTTTATCGTCATGGGCTCTATAAGGATCCAAATAATCCTGTTAATACACGATACGTCCAATATTTTTGTCGCCGTTTATGCAAAGTCTTTAACCTCGATGTTCAAGTGCATGGCACTATCCCTAGAGAACCAGCTTTATGGGTGAGTAATCATATTTCTTGGCTTGATATTGCAGTTTTAGGTTCAGGCGCACGTGTTTTCTTTTTGGCTAAAGCAGAAATAGAAAATTGGCCTATTCTTGGTAACTTAGCAAAAGGCGGTGGTACCTTATTTATTAAGCGTGGGTCTGGTGACTCTATTAAAATTCGAGAGCAAATTACCGAATTTTTAAAACAAAATATTCCAGTTTTATTCTTCCCTGAAGCGACTACTACAGATGGTCATTCTGTTAAGAAAGTTCATGGCCGTTTACTTGGAGCTGCTATTGAAGCAAAGCGTCCAGTACAGGTATGTTTAATCTGTTATGTAAACCGTCATGGTGAATTAGATACCGTTGCACCATTTATTGGTGAGATGTCGTTTGTTGAGCATATTCAGCGTGTGCTAGAAATGCCGAAAGTAACCGCTCATTTATTAACATTGCCTCCTATCTCGGTAGAAGGGCATGATGTGAAAAGTCTAACTCAAGAAGTTCAACAAAAAATGGTAGAAGGTTTGGCTCAATTACATCAAAAAGTACTTAAGCCAAAAAGTTAATTACATAAACCCTTCAAGAGGTAGCCATGAAAGAAACTTCATGCCTGCCTTTTGCCACCATTTCATTTCTGGTTCTTTTTTATAAATTACAGGGCCGTTTGACGTTTCTTGTTGCCAATAAATATTATTATTCGAGTCAAGTTTTAACTTATAAGCATACTTATTTAAATTTTCATCCATCGTATGGTGAATTGTTTTAGCTAGCGCTGGACTATCTAAAATTACACCAATTTCAGTATTTAAATAGGCTGAACGTGGGTCAAAGTTGAATGATCCAATAAAAACCTGTTCATCTAAAGCCATGAGCTTGGTGTGCAAACTTGAGCGGCTTAAACCTTTCATGTTTACTTTTGCTTTAGTTGCTAACTCATCCGTATTTTTATTTAGATTACGTTTATCTGGAGTCGGTAAAAACTCATAAAGTTGTACACCGTTTTTCAAAAGTTCTTTTCGGTATCGACCATAAAATGCATGAACCACCGCAACGTCATTGGCTTTAAATGAATTTGTTAAAACTCGTACTTCTACACCTTCTTTGGCAAGTGAGCTTAAAATTTTAGCGCCTTGCTTTTCAGGAATAAAATACGCAGAAATCAAATCAACATTACTTTCTGGCTTTTCCAAATGATTAATCAATTGGAAATTTAAATGCTCTTCTTTTTTTGCTTTTGACTTAATTTTATCTGGAGAGTCTTTCACAACCTCCGCCTTAACCCAGTCAAATTGAATGTTATGGTCTAACCATTTATCAAAAGCATGTGATCTAGAAGTTAAATCAAGGAAGTTTTGAACAGTGGCTTGTTGATAGTGAGCATCGAGTTGTTCTTTTAGACTTTCATAACGTAAACGGTGATATTGAGCACTGACAATACTCTGCACCGAATAAGCATATTCGTGATTCCAGTAATCATCAAAAGAATTTACGATGTCATCAACAGCCGCACCAACTAACATGACATCAACGTCAGAAAATTGATAACTATCACTAACGTTATAATACTGATTGGTCATATTACGCCCGCCAATCAGCGCAACCTGATTGTCAGCAATAAAACTCTTATTATGCATACGACGATTGATACGCTTTAAATCTAAAATCATATCCATCGCACGGTATTGGCGAAAACGGTAAGGGTTAAATAATTTAACTTCAATGTTTTTGTGCTGAGAAAGAGCAAGTAAAACCCCTTCCATCTTTTTAGCATTATTATCGTCAATTAATAAACGCACTTTAACGCCACGATCGGCAGCACGAATAATGGCATGCAAGGCCAATGCGCCAATTTTGTCATTATCCCAAATATAGTACTGTAAATCTAAAGTCTTCTCGGCCTTATCAATCAGTCGCAAACGAGCTGCCAAAGCTTCCAACGGGTCATTTAAAACGTGATAACCCGTTAAATTGGGGTTTTGCTCACGTAATGGTGTAATAATTTTCGCAAGCGAAGTTTGAGAGGTATCAATATCACGCGCGTATTGAACGGGTTCAACACGATGTTTGGGTAAGGTGCTACAACCTGTCAAAGTCACAGCAAAACTTGAACAGACAATTAGGGAAGCTTTGATCAAAAAGCCTTTAGCCTGTTGATGAGTTTGAAGCTGTTTGGAATGAAAGGATTGTGCCATAATCAATACATGCGATAAGGTGAGCTAGAGTATAATTCGTGCATATTGAAAGATAAATATTGAATTTGATTACTAGCAATCAATATAAAATAAGTCGAGAGTCGTAATGTGGAACCCAAATTCAATCATTTTTTGTTTTTACTTTATTTTTTCAATACTTGCCTTATGGGGGATTGTTGAAGCTTGGGTTCATCAATCGCGCACTGAAACGATTCATCCATTTAAAGCTTTTGTTCACTTACTTGCTTTTTATCTATCTTATCTTCTTATTCCACTTTGGTTCTTTAATTTATATGCAGGTTGGATGGGGTATTACTCAATTCATCAAACCATTTTTATCTTCTTATTAAGCGGTATTCTCATTTATGCACGTTTTATAGAACCGCATATGGTACGTGTTGATGTCCATCAATATCGTTTGAATCCAGATCGCCGTTTTAATAAGCCTGTAAAAGTTGCTTTAATTGCTGATTTACATATAGGTTTATTTTCTGGTCACGAACGCCAACTTAAAATCATTGTAAAAAAACTCAATGAACAACAGCCAGACTTGGTGGTTGTGGCAGGAGACTGGACTTATGAACCGGAAGATAAGTTAGTTCAAGAATTGGCTGTACTCAAAGATATTCAAGCTCCAGTCTATTCGGTTCCTGGAAACCACGATGAGCAATATCCTGGGCCTCCTATCCAACAACTATTAAAAGATGCACTCCACTACAATGAAGTGATGGACATTGAAGGGAGAATTGTTGAGTTTGATGAGTTCCGTTTAATTGGTATTGGTGATCTATGGGCTGGCAAAACCGATATGCGTTCAATGCCAGACTTACCTCAAGATAAACCGTGGTTAATTCTGTCCCATAACCCCGATACTGTAGATATGGTTCCCAAATTACCTAATCGCCCTTTAATGTTATCAGGGCATACTCATGGGGGGCAGGTCGAGCTTCCTTGGGTGACCAACTATATTATGAAAAAAGTATCAATTTTAGGCCATAAAAGAGGCTTTTATTCACATGAACATGCAGACGTATTTGTTACTGTTGGAACCGGTATGGTTGGTATCCCCCTAAGATTCCGTGTACCACCGACCATTGATATTATTGAACTTGTATAAAATAAAAAAAGCCAATCATAAAGATTGGCTTTTTTATAATTAGAAAATTAAGGAATAATGACGATTGCAACACGACGGTTGATTGCTCGATTTTCATTAGTTGTGTTTGGTACATATGGTTGAGTTGAACCACGCCCAATAACGTAAATATTTTCCTTTTTAAATCCACGAGTCAAGAAGAGGTCAGCAACACTTTGCGCGCGTTCTTCAGATAACTTCTGGTTGTATTCAGGATTACCTACATCATCAGTATGACCAACAATTTTTAATTTATTCAAATCATATTTATTCAATTGATTTGCTAAGCGTACTAGCTCTGCTTCATGACTTTGTTTCAATGTTGCATCATTAAAATCAAATAATAAGCGTTCTGGTAAACCTAGAGTCCAGCCTTCATTAGTCAGAACAAACCCCTCTTTTTTTAGCATTTTTACTTGACGGTATTTCAAAGGACCAAAACTCAAGCAGCCTGCAAGAGCAATGCACAGCAATGCAATAAAGGAGAGTTTTAAAGATCTTGTATTCATAGATTAGCCTAAATTTAATTCTCTGGTTTATAAATAAACCAATGTTGCTCAGAAGTCTTAGCCTTATACATCGCTTGATCTGCTTGCATAATGAAATCTTCTGGACTAGACGCAAATTGGGATAAAGCAATCCCTACACTAAAACTGAAATAAATCGTTTGATCATTTAGATGCAAAGGTTCTTTACAGCTTTCGAGTAAATTTTCAGCAATAGATATTAAATGATCAGCATGCGTAATGGAATGCAAAATGACCGCAAATTCATCGCCACCTAGACGCGCAATGAAATCTTGATGTCTTAAACGTGTTTGTAATCTTTTCGCCATCTCTTTTAAGACTTCATCACCAGCTAAATGACCGAACTGATCATTAATGGATTTGAAATTATTGTTATCTATGAATAATAGGGCTGACTTGTTGTCAAAATCCTTATCTTCAAACATATCTAACAATATTTGATAAAAATAATGTCTATTTGGCAAAAGGGTGAGTTGGTCATGATGAGCTTGAAACGATAATTTACGATTTTCCTTTTGTAGCTGATTATCCCAAATCTGAATTTCTTCAAGTAACTCATTAAACACGGTATTTAAATCTTGAAACTCTTTAATCCGGTTATACGGAAAACGAAGATTATAAGCTTTTTGTTCACTTACGATCTGGGCAATATTTGTGAGTGGATGAATCGCTTGCATAATTTGACGATAAGTCAAATTCACTGACCACAGCAAAGCACAAACGATAAATAACATCGCAAATGCAAGACCGACCATAATCATCTTTAAAAATTGCAATATTTTTTCAGAGCTACCAAAAAGCGTTAACTCACCTACATTCTGTTGGTGATGATAAATCGTTAAATGTACAGGCTCATTTAAAAACCAATGATCAAACCATCCTTCTAAAACAGAAGTTTGACTCGATAACTTAAAACTTTGCGCAATTAAATGATGTTCAGAATCATAAATATGAATCGCTCGAATAGAGTGATCATTCGTATATTCATTTAAGATCTGTTCTATCGTAATTTTATCGTTAAATACTACAGCAGGCTGAATACGCTCTAGAAGTGTATGGCTGAGTAACTGCAAATTCTGTTTTGCATAAGTTTCCATAGTAAAAACGGAAATTGATACAAAGGTAAAAGAGCAAATAAAAAAAGTAATAGCAAAAATAGTAAATTGAGATTTTCTAAAAAGTGCGTGTAGAGAAGTTGACTGATACAACTTAGATATCATAGCCATTACTCCGCATTCTTAGCCAAGAGTAATACCCTTGGATCAATATGGACCTTGGAATGGCTTAATGCATCTAAGTTAACTTTAAAAGTGGTGTAATTATTTTGGTCATATAAACAAAAGATACTACCAACTTCACATTCTGGATTATTAATACTTAAAGAAAGCAAAGAACGATATGGATAATTCTGAATTAAATTTTGTTGTTGTTGAGGGGAAGTTGTAGAGAAATAAACAGCTTGGCAATGAGCCTTTGGAAAATCTTTAGCATTAACTGTCTGTACACGATAGTTATAAGATAATTGCTGGATATAAGACTGAAAAGTAGATGTAATTGAAGCATTATCAATTACACAAAGAGTAGGGGTGCTTACATTCTCCCATTTGCTATAACTTAAAATAGATAAAGTCAGCACATAGAAGTTATGTTTTGAATTGGCATACGCAGGCCCGCTCGTAGCAAACACTACAAGTATGCAGAATAATACTTTCTTAGCGGAGTGCCACATGGTGAGTTAATGCCAAATCAATTGCACGAATAATCTATTCTACATGAAGTTGATTAACTAAAAAAAGTTTAATATCTCATCTAATTTACACCGAAAAGCCTAAAAATTGACCGGTTGAATAGTAAAGTTTGAGAAAGGACTTGCAACTGGATCTTAATGGTCTATAATGCACATCCATCGGCGGTGATGCAGATAGAAACTTGTTGAAAAACAGTTACTTGGAATTAAGTTGGTTACTTTAAGTGATGAATTTGATGAGAAGTTGG
>NZ_JBIUCP010000046.1:0-29909 GCF_044538765.1 Acinetobacter sp. ABJ-A23_2 | reverse complement strand
AAAAAATTTTTAAAGAGATAACAGAAAATAAAAAGTAATAAGTTTTAAATTTTCAGTGTCTTAGGTTAAGATCTGCTTAAATGATTTACTAACATTAACTTATGAAAAAGTTTAATGAATTCGAACTAATCGGGATTGGAATTGCTCTTTTACTTATTTGTATCATTTTTTCACTTATAGGAAAGCATGTCTTTCATCTTGAAGGGGACTATCTCTCTGCAGCTGCTACTCTTTTCGCAGCTGTTATTGCTTTTATACTTTTTAATGATTGGAGAGATGAACAAGAACATCAAGTATTCACTGAACTTATAAAAACTATTAAACAAGATTATAGAAAATTAAATGACAAATATATTGAAGATTTATATAGCTTGCATGAAATGCTGCACAAGCTTAAATTAAATCAGCCTACACAAGTATTGACGTTTGAAATAATCGAAAAAATTACTTTGTCATATACTACTTTCTCAAGAGTATTTAAAGAAATTCAAATTTCTCTATTAGAAATTAAGGAAATTAAAAGTGACTTTAATAATTTTGATGAAATGTATAAAACGATTACTGATTATGAAGATGAGCTATATAATTCTTATCAGAATGTATGTAATGAAATTCAAAAAATTCCATTTACAAATAACTATGAAGAAACAATTAATAAATTAAAAAATTTTAGAGATCTCGAAAATGACTTGGTTAGTAAACTTTATGTTGAGATTGTTTTCAGTTTGATAGGGAAGTTATCGGCTAAGAGATAAAGGTGCTTTAAGCGCCCTTTTAATTCTTTCTTCTCGACTGCCGTTGCTGCCTTTGAATATTTAAGTTTTCAAGGATAGGGATAACTTCATTTGGATCGTAAAGATATTTCTCATCAGTCCCTTTATTGAATGGGCGAAGCTCATCAATAATCAATTTACGAGACAGGCTATAGCGATCAATTAATCATGCTGCAGTAACTGAAATGATGCAGCTAAATAACTAAAACCTCTGGTAAGAATAAAAGTTGTTTCATGTCATAATTAAAACCTAATGATTCAAATAGTTAGAAATGTGAAAGGTATTATATAAATGAAGAAATTAATGCTTACATTGTTAGTGTTATTTTGTGGGGTTGCTCATGCAGAATGTAAAACTGGCAATGTTTATTCTGATATTGAATGCTTTGAAAAACAGTTAAAAACTGATAAAGCTAAAATGAATAAGATATACAATAAATTAGCTTCAAACTTGGATAGTGAAGGGAAAGCCAGTTTGGAAAATTCCCAAAAGGCTTGGCTTGATTATCGTACAAAGCAATGTTTTGGTTTGATGGGGTATTATGGATCTCAAGCAATGGGAGCAGGTTCACATTTAATTATTTTAAGTTGTGAAGCTGATAAAACTAAAGAACGTCTTAATGAGCTTAAAAGTTTAGATCTTTAAAATAGGTTTTAAAAATTACGGTGTTTTAAATATTTAATTCTAAACCTGCCTTTTAGCGGGTTTTTTTAATACTTAAAGTATAGGTTAGTTGAATAGTCTAATTAATCAAAGCAAATAACTACCAGACAATAAAAAAACCACCTAATTCTTTCGAATTAAGTGGTTTTTAAATTTTGGAGCGGGAAACGAGACTCGAACTCGCGACCCCAACCTTGGCAAGGTTATGCTCTACCAACTGAGCTATTCCCGCAATGTGAGCACATTATAGAGTGTTTCATTAAAGTGTCAACACTCTTGTGATCTAATTGAACGTTTAATCAGCACGACGCCAAACTGTACCTTGACGGGTGTCTTCAAGAACTACACCTTGGTCGAGCAAAGACTGACGAATAGCATCTGCTTTCGCAAAGTCTTTAGCTTTTTTCGCATCAACACGTTGTTGAATAAAATCTTCAATTTCAGCATCAGACAAAGCAAGCGCTTCTTGTCCAATATCTGATTTTAAGAAATCATCTACATTGTGTTGTACCAAACCTAAAATGTTGGTGAGGTGACGTAATGTTGAATAAAGCACAGTCGCTTGGTCAGCTTGCTCTTCTTTTACAGCACGGTTTAACTCTTTGTTGAGTTCAAACAATACCGCCATTGCTTCGGCAGTGTTGAAATCGTCACACATTGCATTGTTAAAGCGTTCAACAAAGCTTTGATCAAGCGTTTCAGTTGTCGTTTGCCCGTATACTTGTTGGTAAGCTTTAAATGAATGGTAGAAGCGAGTTAAAGAAGTTTTTGCTTCTTTAAGTGCTACATCAGAGAAGTTCACAGGACTACGATAGTGTGAAGACACAATAAAGTAGCGGATCACTTCAGGATGGAATTTTTCCATTACGTCACGAATCGTAAAGAAGTTGCCTAAAGATTTAGACATCTTTTCACCGTCAACGTTAATAAAGCCAACATGCATCCAGTAATTTACATACTGTTCACCAGTTGAGGCTTCACTTTGCGCGATTTCATTTTCATGGTGCGGGAACATTAAATCTGAACCACCACCATGAATGTCAAAGTGGTTGCCTAGGCAGCAAGTCGACATTGCAGAACATTCAATGTGCCAACCCGGACGGCCATTACCCCAAGGAGATGCCCAAGATGGTTCATTTTCTTTGGCATGTTTCCAAAGTACAAAGTCAAAAGGATGTTTCTTTTCAACTTCTACATCAACACGCTCACTTGCGCCAGCTTGCATATCATCAAGCTTACGGCCAGAAAGGCGACCATATTTTTCAAATTTGGTGACTTCAAAATAAACATCGCCGTTTGAAGCAGGGTAAGCAGAACCTTTATTGACTAGATTGCCAATCATATTTTGCATCTGCTCAATATATTCAGTCGCTTTTGGTGCTTCGTCTGGTGCTAAACAGCCTAAATTCGCTGCATCTTCATTCATAGCATCGATGAAACGAGTGGTGAGTTGTTGAATCGTTTCACCATTTTCATTCGCGCGTTTGATGATTTTGTCGTCAATGTCGGTAATGTTGCGAATGTAGCGAACTTTCCAGCCTTGACTACGCAAGAAACGGATAATGTAGTCAAATGCAACCATAACTCGAGCATGCCCGATATGACAGTAGTCGTAAACGGTCATACCGCAGACGTACATATCGATGTGACCTTCTTTGCGAGGTACAAATTCAACTTTTTTTCGTTGCTCAGAGTTATATAAAACAAACGGTTGCATAAGGGTTTTCAAACACTCAACAAAAATAGTGTTACATCATAACTGATGCATCATTTTTAAAAAAGTTTTATGCATTAATTTTATAAGCTTGTGAAATCTTATACATTTAAAAACGTGTAACTGATTGAGTTATGCTAGAATGCCCCCAAATCTTTTGATTAAAATCACCGATCTCAATTGAGAGATCAGATCAATTATTTTGAGTCAAACTCGTATGCCTAATCCTACAGATTTCCAAAGCAGTGCATTAGCTACATTGCGTATTGAGCAACAAGCCATAGATGTATTAGCAACACAAATTGATGACCGTTTTAACCGTGCTTGCGAAGTACTGTTGCAGTGTAAAGGTCGTGTTGTGATTACAGGGATGGGTAAATCTGGGCATATTGGTCGAAAAATGGCGGCAACATTTGCTTCTACAGGTACGCCGTCTTTCTTTATGCATCCTGGTGAAGCAGGCCATGGCGATTTAGGCATGCTAGTTCGCGGTGATGTACTTATTGCAATTTCCAACTCAGGAAAAAGCGATGAAATCATGATGCTGATGCCGCTGATTAAACATCTTGGCGTACCGATGATTACCATTAGCCGTGATGATAAAGGCCCAATGCCGCAAAATGCTGATATCGCTTTAACCTTAGGTGAGTCAGATGAGGCTTGTCCTTTAGGCTTGGCACCAACTTCAAGTACGACAGCGACTTTGGTTCTAGGCGATGCTTTAGCGGTAGCCTTACTTGAAGCACGTGGTTTTACTGCTGATGACTTTGCGCGTTCGCATCCGGCAGGTGCATTAGGTAAGCGTTTACTTCTACATGTAAAACATTTAATGCATACAGGTGAAGAGTTACCAAAAGTTTCACCTGAGACTCCAATGAATCAAGTGCTTTATGAGATTTCAAATAAGCGTTTAGGTTTAACGACAATTGTTGATGAACAAGACCACTTGCTGGGTATTTTTACAGATGGGGACTTACGTCGTCTCATCGATAAACAGCAAGGGTTTGATGTGAATTTACCTGTGTCTGAAGTAATGACAAAAAAACCGTCAACTATTTCTCAAGAAGCACGTGCTGTAGAAGCGTTACAACAACTTAACCAGAAAAAAATCAGTCAGTTTGTGGTGGTCGACGACCAAAATAAAGTGATTGGTGTAATTAGTATGCATGATCTTATTCAGGCAGGGGTGAATTAATCCATGGCATCGTATGCATTGTTAGAACAAGCACGTCATTTGCAGGCATTGGTTCTGGATGTTGATGGTATTTTAAGTGATGGCTTTGTGACATTAACCAACACGGGCGATGAAATTAAGTCATTCGATATTCGTGATGGTTTGGGTATGAAACTTGCGCAACAAGCAGGTATGAAAGTCATCATTATTACTGGACGAAAAAGTAATATCGTCGATAAACGCATGTCTGACTTAGGTGTTGATTTAGTTTTTCAAGGTCGTGAAGATAAAGGCTCAGCACTTCGCGAAGCTTGTGCACAGTTTAATATTTTGCCTTCAGATTGCTTATATATGGGCGATGATTGGCCAGATCTTTCAGCCTTTGCGATTGCCGGAATGAGTGTTACGGTTCCAAATGGACATGAAGAAGTACGCCGCCGTGCGCACTTGGTGACCCAAGCCATGGGTGGTCGTGGAGCTGTTCGTGAAGTCTGTGATATGTTGCTGATCGCAAAAGGCATTTACCAAGAACTTCTTGAAAAATATCTTGCAGTACCGCATTAATAACAAGATTACTTAAAAAGGTAGGCTATTCCTGCTCATGGATACCAGAGTTTTATATATTGTTGCTGTAGTCGTTGCTGCTGTGAGTGGTGGTTACTACTACTATAGTGGCAAGGCAAAAAAACTGGACATTGGTTCGGCGAAGAATATGACTTATTCGGCGCAGGGCGTCCATTTGACTCAAACTGATGACAAAGGCAATTTGTATATTCGTGCTGAAGTTCGTCAGCTTGAGCAGGATATGCAACAAAAAACGTCAAAGTTGGATCAACTTAATGCCTCTATGTATAAATTAGGTAAAGTTGATGCAACATTCTTTGCTAAACAAGCTTATGGCTATGATGATAATCAAAAGGTTGTTTTATCGGGTGATGTGGTCGCAACCAAGATTGCACCACAAGGAACAATTGAGTTCCAAACCGATGAATTAACTGGTTATCCAAAGACTCGAGATATTGAAACAAATCATCAAGTGATTGTTCAATCTCCACAAGGCGAGTTTGTGAGTAAAGGATTAAAAGGCAATTTGAATAACGGTCAGTACGAATTTTTTAATATTCGAGGAAAGTATGCACCAAAGTCTTAATTTAAAACGTTCTTCAGCTTTCCTAAAACAAGCTGCGGTAATTACATTCGTTGCTTTATCATCTGCTTCGACTTTTGCTTTGCCGTCTGACCGTAATCAACAAATTTCATTGGTCGCAGACCGTGCAACTTATAATGACAAAACTGGTTTGACGACTTACACGGGTAATGTTGTGATTGAGCAAGGTACGATGAAGCTTCAAGCTGATTCAATTGTTGCGAATCTAAACTCGAAACGTGAAATTCAAGTGATTACCGCAAAAGGTCGTCCAGCTAAGTTCCAGCAGCAAATCAGTGCTAATAAAGGCGTTGCACGTGGTGAAGGGCAAACGATTGTCTATAATGCAGACACAGGCATTATTACTTTGTCTGGTGGCGCATATTTATATCAAGATGGTTCAAGTATTCGTGGTAACTCTCTGAAATATAGTATGAATAAAGGCGACGTTGAAGCTCAAGGTTCTACTTCAAACCGCGTACAAATTATTATTCCACCTTCAAGTTCTAAAAGTTTCCCAGGAGCGCGTGACTAATGCAGCAAGCTCTTCAACAACCGCAAACTTTGTGTATTAAACACTTAGCCAAAAACTATAGTAAGCGTTGGGTTGTCAAAGACGTCTCTTTTAGTATGCAAAGTGGACAGATTGTTGGTTTGCTTGGTCCTAACGGTGCCGGAAAAACGACCAGTTTCTATATGGTCGTTGGACTCGTGCGTATGGATAAGGGCGAGATTCATCTGGATGACTTGGATATGTCAGACCTGGCGATGCATGAACGCGCGCGTAAAGGTATTGGTTATTTACCTCAAGAAGCTTCTATCTTTAGAAAATTGACGATTGCTGAAAATATTATGTCGATCTTAGAGACGCGTAAAGATTTGAATAAGCAGCAACGTCAACAACGTCTTCATGAGTTGCTCAATGACTTTAAAATTAGCCATATTAAAGACTCATTAGGAATGAGTGTGTCGGGTGGTGAACGCCGCCGTGCGGAAATTGCGCGTGCTTTGGCAGCAGACCCTAAATTTATGCTCTTGGATGAACCGTTTGCTGGTGTCGACCCAATTTCAGTGGGTGATATTAAAGATATTATCCAGACTTTAAAAGACCGTGGCATTGGTGTACTCATTACCGATCACAATGTACGTGAAACTTTAGCGATCTGTGAGCGTGCTTATATCGTAAGTGAAGGCTCAGTGATTGCTGAAGGCACACCACAAGAAATTTTAGACAACGAACAAGTACGTAAAGTCTATTTGGGTGATGATTTTACAGTTTAATTAAAGTCATTAATCTAATTGGTTAAAAAGAGGTCAAGGCCTCTTTTTTGTTTTTTGATGTTTTATAAATAAAAACAACTACATATACCACTCATTTAATAAAAAAATAATGTGTGATTTATTCGACCAATTATGCTGTTTTCATTGAAAAACTATGTAGAATGGAGATGCTTTTAAACGATAACAAACAAGATCAACAAGATAAGCATGATTGGATATAACCAAAGAAGAGTAGAAGGGAAATGTAGAAAGCAGGCTTTCCTGAAAGGGCTGATGCTTCTAAGTACGCTACATGTACCTGTTGTGATATATGCTGCTAAACCAAGTGAGCAATACCACACCCTGAAAGAAAACTTGTCACAACTTTTTGTCCCTAAAAGTAGTGATGATTTCAAAGTTGCCAAGATGCACGAGCTTAGTAATTTTAAGCTAGATCGTTCTATTGTGCAGGAATTTCCAACTGTTCAACTTAATGATAAGTCGGCTTCATCTTTTTCCAACTTGCCATCTCGAACGATGACATTGCAAGATGCGGTAAAAATTGCCATTCAACGTAGTCCAGATATTTCACAATCTATTGCAACTTTAGCGGGTCAAAATTCAGGAGTTGACGTTGCTAAAGCCGGTTACTATCCCCAGCTAGCAGGCGGGATTTCAACTGGTGATTTAAGCAGTGGAGAGCGTGGTAGGCAGCTACTTACTTTAAGTGCCACTCAAATGCTTTATGACTTTGGTAAAGTCAAATCAGGTGTTGATGTTGAGCAAGCTAAGGTTCAAGTTGAACAAGCCAATGTTTTGGTCAGTGTTGATACTCTAGCTTTGGATGTTGCACAAACTATTGTCAATATTCAGCGTTATCTTCAGCTTAATAAAATTGCTGAGCAGCAAATTGCCGGTATTCAACGCATTCAAGACATTGCTAACCTACGTGCAAACGCTGGTGTCGCGAGTCAGGCAGACCCAATTCAGGCGCAGTCATACTTACAAGCAGCGCAGTCTACCTTGATTGCTCAGCAATCATTGTTACGCCAGTATCAACAGCATTTAAGAACACTACTCGGTGCAGATGTTACTCGTACCGGATGGATTATTTCCGAAGATCTAGTCAAGCAATCTGATCTTTATGGTGAGCCTGAGTTCAATACTATTCCTAAAATGATTGCCGCACAGGCAAGTGTTGAGGTCGCTAAAGCACAAAAAGAACAAACCCGTTTAACACGCTATCCGACCTTAGCCGTAAAAGGCTCAGTCAGTCAGGCGCTTAACGGTAAAAATCCAAATAATGACAAGGATGATGGTTTATATAGTTCAGTTATGCTTGAAGCAACGAGTCAGTTTTACCAAGGTGGTGCAACCGCTTCACAAGTAAAAATGGCAAGTTATGCAGAAGAAGCGGCTAAATCTAAAGTCAATTCTGTTTATTTAGATGTGTTAGATCAAATTAGAACAAGTCGTGAACAAATTGAAAATAAACAACGTCAAATGCAGGTTTTGGCGAGTCGCCAAGCAACGACGGTTCGTACACGTGAACTGTACCAAGAACAATATAAGCTCGGTACTCGCTCACTGGTCGATTTATTAAATGCTGAACAAGCCATTCATAGTGCAAACTCAGAACTCGAATCAGCACGTTATGACATTTATAACAGCATTGTTCAGTACATTGCAGCAACAGGACGTTCCCGCCAAGCCTATGGCTTAAATAATATTTCAATTCAGGGGTTCGAAGTACAACCATGATGACAAAAATAAATTACCAGCCTTGGTTACAGGCGGTCTTAACTATTGCCAAACACTATCGAATAGAACCGTCAGAAGAAAGAATTCGTTTACAACTTGATTGGAACCAAAACCAGAATCTAGACGATGTCTTACAGTTAATGACACGTCAGGTCGGTTTAAATCTTCGTAAGGCACCCTTTTCTTTAGACTTGTTAAACCCATGGCGTTTGCCAGTTATGGTGGAGTTTAATGATGGGCAAGTGGGTGTAATCGATAAAGCAGATACACAAGGCAATGTCAGTATCCAGTTCAGTGGAGATCAGGGCCTTTCTCAAAATTTATCATTAGACGTTTTAAAAACGACGCTGAAAAATGTTTATATTTTGCGTCCAGAAACGTCTATTCCAGATGCGCGTATTGATGAATATATCAAGCCATACGAAGCAAACTGGTTCTGGTCCATCGTTTTAAGAGACTGGAAGCGTTATATCGATATTATGTTTGCCTCTTTAATTGCCAATATTCTGGCACTGGCAACCATTATTTTCTCGATGCAAGTCTATGACCGTGTTGTGCCATCTCAGTCAATCCCGACTTTATGGGTGCTAGCAGGTGGTGTACTGATCGCGGCTCTGTTTGAGTTTACCTTGCGTGTTTCGAGGGTATATTTATCCGATATTATTGGTAAGCGTGCTGACTTACGTGTCTCAGATCGTGTATTTGGCCATGCTTTACGCATTAAAAATAAAGATCGCTCGAAATCTACAGGTAGTTTTATTTCCCAGATTCGTGAACTCGAAGGTGTTCGTGAACTGGTGACTTCGACCACCATTAGTGCAATTGCAGATTTTCCATTCTTTTTCTTGTTCCTGATTATCTTTGCGATTATTGGTGGAAAAATATTCTGGGTCATGTTGCTTGTTGTACCTCTTATGATCTTGCCGGGTATTTTGGTTCAAAAGAAATTGGCTCAGCTTGCTCAAGAAGGGATGAGAGAATCTTCAATCCGTAACGCAATTCTTGTAGAAGCGGTGCAGGGTATTGAAGACATCAAGCTATTACGCGCTGAATCACGTTTCCAAAATCAGTGGAACCACATGAATGAAGTTTCAGCCGACATTGGTATGAAGCAGCGTAAAATTGTGGGTACGTTAATGGCTTGGACCCAAATGGTTCAGGGTTTAACTTACGCTATTGTGGTGTTAGTTGGCTGTTTTGCAGTAATGGAAGGAGAAATGACCACGGGTGCGCTCGTTGCGTGTTCAATTCTTTCTTCACGTATGTTGGCACCAATTGCCCAAATTACAGGGGTTTTAGGTCGTTTACAGCAAGCAAAAGTTGCGAAACAAAGTCTCGATGAACTCATGCAACGTCCAATTGATCAGGCTGATCGTGCCCATTTAGTTCATAAAGCTGTTTTAAACGGTAATTACGAATTAAAAAATGTAATGTTCCAATATGGTGATGACGACCCAAAACCAAGTCTTGCAATTCGTCATTTGCAAATTCGTGCTGGTGAAAAAATTGCAGTTTTAGGCCGTAATGGTGCTGGTAAGTCAACCTTGCTTCAGCTTTTATCTGGTATGCAATCTCCAACTCAAGGTGCTGTGCATTTAGATGGTTTAGATCTTTCTTTAATTGACCCATCTGATGTACGCCGTGATATGGGACTATTAAACCAAAATGCCCATTTATTCTACGGAACAATCCGTGAAAACCTGACCTTAGGTGCACCGCTTGCAACCGATGAAGATATTCTTCGTGCTTTAGTAGTGACAGGCGCATTACCTTTTATTCAAGAGAAGAAAGAAGGTCTAGATCACTTAATTTTAGAAGGTGGTGTCGGTTTCTCTGGTGGTCAAAAACAAGCTTTATTACTTGCACGTTTATTAATTCGTCAACCAAATATTCTATTGCTCGATGAACCAACAGCAGCCATTGATGATGTTGCCGAGAAGCAACTGATTGATCATCTTAAAGGATGGTTGGCGCATCGTACATTGATTGTGGCAACACACCGCCGCGCTGTTTTAGAACTGGTCGACCGTATTATTGTCGTGAATGAGGGCAAGATCGTGATGGATGGGCCAAGAGATCAAGTACTTAATCAATCAACAGCCCAACAAAAACAAGTAAGCCAAGGGGGATAATTCATGAGCGAACAACAACAAGAACTCACCCGTTCAATGAATGTATCTTATAGTGAACCACCATTACCACGTGCCAGTTTAGTGATTTGGATTGTAGGTATTGGGCTCGTTAGTTTGTTTATTTGGGCATGGTTTTTCCAGTTAGAAGAAGTATCTACAGGTACGGGTAAAGTTATTCCATCGTCTAAAGAACAGGTCATCCAGTCTTTAGAGGGTGGGATTTTAACTAAGCTGAATGTACAAGAAGGTGACATTGTTCAAAAAGGCGAAATCCTTGCTCAATTGGACCCAACCCGTTTTGCGTCAAATGTAGGTGAGTCGAGATCTTTATTGATTGCAGCTCAGGCAACCGCAGCGCGTTTACGTGCAGAAGTAAATGGTACGCCGTTAGTTTTTCCTGAAATTGTCGCGAAAGATCCAAAGCTTGTGCATGAAGAAACAGCATTGTATGAGTCTCGTAGAGCTGATTTACAGCAAACGCTTTCAGGTTTAAAGCAAGCATTAGAATTGGTTCAACAAGAACTCGCCATGACTGAACCTTTGGTTGCTAAAGGGGCTGCCAGTGAAGTTGAGGTTTTACGCTTACGCCGTGAAGCGAATGATTTACGCAATAAAATGAACGATGCACGTAACCAATACTACGTGAAGGCTCGTGAAGAGTTATCTAAAGCAAATACTGATAGCCAAACTCAACAGCAAGTCGTGATGGGGCGTAATGACAGTTTAGAGCGTGCTGTATTTAGAGCACCTGTGCGCGGCGTTGTAAAAGAAATTACAGTGACAACGCATGGTGGTGTCGTTCCGCAAAATGGTAAGTTAATGACGATTGTTCCAATTGATGAACAGTTGCTCATTGAAGCACGTATTTTGCCACGTGACATTGCGTTCATTCGTCCTGGTCAAGAAGCTTTAGTGAAGATTACAGCTTATGACTATTCAATTTATGGTGGTTTAAAAGGTAAAGTTACCGTTATTTCTCCAGACACGATTCGTGATGAAGTTAAACAAGATCAATTCTACTATCGCGTTTATATCCGAACTGATACAGACAAGCTCTACAATAAACAAGGTAAAGCTTTTGGTATTACACCGGGTATGGTGGCAACGGTAGATATTCGTACTGGTGAGAAAACTGTACTCGACTACTTGCTTAAACCGTTTAATAAAGCGAAAGAAGCATTACGAGAAAGATAATAGTAAAAGCCCCGAAATTCGGGGCTTTTTTATGGGTTTGCTTCTACTAAATTCACGCTATAATTTGATTTTTATTATGCTTTATTTAATTTATGGCTTTTACGATTGCAGCACCGGTTACATTTGAAGAAGAAATTAAAAAAAGTAGATTTCAGGCGATTGCTGCGCCAGTAGAAAATGAACAGCAAGTGAAAGAATTTTTAGAACTAAATAAAGATATATCGACCACCCATCAATGTTGGGCGTGGAAAATTGGACATAACGTTCGCTTTAATGATGATGGTGAGCCATCTGGTACAGCAGGACGTCCAATCTTGGCTACGATTGAAGGTAATGACTTAACGAATATCATCGTTATGGTGAACCGCTGGTATGGCGGTATAAAACTGGGAACAGGTGGTTTAGTACGGGCTTATGGCGGTTGTGCTGGGCAATCATTATTATTAGCTGAACGAATTGAACTCATTGCAAAGAAAACCATTCACTTTTCTTGTCATTTTAATGAATGGGCGATTTTTCAATATGAGCTTACGCAGCAGCAAATAGAATATCAGGAAACTTATACCGCAACAGGTGTAGATATTGAAGCGAGACTGCAAGTCCACCAAATTGAACCACTTGCCTTGAAACTTCGCGATGTCACTCGTGGTCGTGAAGAATTAAAAGTTGAGGAGGAATTAACTGATGACTGACTCCTTACTTAAATACCGTGAGCAACATAAGCATCGTTTAAATTATATGCCATGGTTATATTGGACGCTAAAGCCTAAACATCGCGCTTGGGCAGAAGAATGGCAAAAAGAATATCAGGCTTATTTAATGGATATGGAAACAGTCGAGATTGGGCAGAACTGTTTTATTTCACCGTTAGCCCATATTTTTGCCGAGCCGGGTCGTAAAATTAAGATTGGTGATAATTGCTTTATTGCAGCCGACTGTAGTTTGCATGGACCGCTTGAGATTGGTAATGAAGTCGCAATTAACCATCATTGTATTTTAGATGGTGGTCGAGCTGGCATCAAACTACATGATCAAGTGCGTATAGCTGCTTATTGTCATCTCTATGCATTTGATCATGGTATGCAACTAGACCGCCCACTTTACCAACAACCTGTTCGATCTCAGGGAATCGAAATTGAAAAAGATGTTTGGCTGGGGGCGCATGTTGGAATTAAAGACGGTATTAAAATTGGTAAACACGCCGTTATTGGTATGAATAGTATGGTCACCAAGGATGTCGAACCCTACCATATTGTGGGGGGAAACCCAGCAAAATTTATCCGTTTAAGAGAATAATACAGTCTTAAGAGTGTAATAAAATGTTTGATCTATAAACAAAAAAGCGGATTTTAATACATAAACCTTAACATACAGATTTTTATCTATGTTAAGTTAAAGCTAAGTTATAGAAAAATCTCCAAGGCAAATAGACCTGAAGAAGAGAGGCAAAAATGAACCGTGTGATTGCGTGTATTGACTCATCACCTTGTATTAATGCTATTGCAGATGCAGCGGCTTGGGTTGCGAAAGCGACTGGACGAGAGCTTGTGTTATTACAAATTCTAGATTATTACCCAGCAAGTTATCACTTAGGTGAAATTAGCGGTGTAATCGGCTTTGAAAGCAATGCAATGTTGCTTAAAGAGTTAGCTGAATTAGAGCAAAAACAAAGTGAACTCGCTTTAGATTACAGCAATAATTTACTCAGACATATCTCTGACTTAATTAAAGAAAAACACGGTATTACCTGCTCAAAAATTCAGGAAAAAGGGGATTTTTTAGAGCAAAGTTTTAATCTCTTACATGAAAACGATATAGTTATTTTGGGTAGGGTGGGTGAACGAGCTGCCGAAAAACATAAACCTATTGGTAGTAATGTCGAGAACTTTATTCGAGGCGCAAATTGTACGGTTCTGACCATTGGCGAAAACTTCAAAGTACCGACTCGTTTTATATTCGCCTATGAATATTCTCCTACGTGTCAAAAAATGATGCGCCGTATTGCACAAAGTGATCTCTTACGAACTTTACAGTGCCATTTAGTGTATGTGGGCGACCATCCTGAAATATTGAATGAGCCAGAGCATTACCTGAAAGAAGCAGGCCTAGATGTAGTGACCGTTTACCGATATGGTGATGTAGCCCAAAATATTCTTGAATATCAACAAGAGCACGGCATCCAAATTATTGTGCTCGGTGCATTTAGCCATAGCAAAATTCATCAGTTCTTCTTGGGAAGTATTGCAACGACCATATTCCGGAACGCGACTGTACCGTTACTTGTGGCTAAATGATGAGATCAGCATATAGTTATCCGCAAATCTTGTGGATAACTATATGGAAAAGCAAGGGTAATAAAAGTAATTGATTGATTATAAATAATAAAATAAAAAAGATGATTTTTTGATCATTATTTCACAATTGCAATTGCGAAGCCGTCATGACCTTTTGAGCCAACCGTTTGTAAAGCTGTGCAAGACAGAATTTGCGGGTGGTTTTCTAGAGCTTTAAAGGTTTCACGGATACCTTCAATACTTGGTTTTTTGTTTTCAGGATTCAAAATATCACCAGCACGAATAACATTGTCTAGCACAATAATCGTGCCTGATTTTGAGAACTTAAGGCTGAGTTCTAGATATTCCGGATAGCCCTGTTTATCGGCATCAATGAAAATAAAATCAAAAGGTTCAATTGACTGAGGGTCAATCGCAGAAAGTATATCTGCGGCGCGGCCTGCTTTTAGCTCAACTTTTACAGGAAGATTAGCATGGTCGATATTTTTTTGAGCCATTTCTGCGTGAGTATCGCGGCCTTCAATGGTAAGTAAATAGCCATCTTCAGGGAGTGCACGTCCTAACCAAATCGTACTGTAAGCAGCAAAGGTTCCAATTTCTAAAACACGCTTGCACTTATTCATCTGAATGAGCATTTGCAAGAACATCCCTTGGTTTGGAGCAACTGCAAGATGATTTGAAAAGCCGTGTTCGTCGGTATTTTTTAATGCAAAGTCGAGTCGAGGATCTTCGGGAATTAAATGTGAGTCGATATATTCGTCAATGTCTGTCCACAACTGCTGCATAGTCAAATTTACCTGTATGTTGATAGGCGTATTTTAAACGTTTATGACTAGAGTGCAAAAATCTTCGGATTAAGAAATTTTGGTTGATTAGGGAATGAACAAATTAGCAGTTAATTTAAGAGTGTTTCTTTATAAGAACATTTAAAAGAGAGGAATAAAAAATCCCCTTATGCTTGAGTGCATAAAGGGATTTTAATTTTAGAAATTACACATTGAGGTATTGCGGGTTAAGTCAGGTCCCCAAGTACGATAGCCTTGAGTATCAATATGGATTTGTCCTGAACTATATAAACCAATACCTAAGTTTAAACTTTGACCATGTTGGGCCCAGAACTGACACAATTTAAACTTGGTGTTTTCAATAAACGCATAGTCTTGTGGCTGTGGAACTTCTGGTCCAATACGGAAATCGATGGCAGAGTTAAACAAATGTTTAGAAGAACTTGCACCACCAGCACATTGGTTTAAAGGTAAGTCACGATAAACCGAAGTCACTTCAAAGTCGGTTAAAACTTTGGCAGCAATTAAATATTTAAAGACACGTAAGGTTGATAAAGAATTATTCCAAAGTTCGCGGTTTGGTACAGCATATTCTGAGCTGCCACACTTTTGCCAATCGCGAGCTGATCTTAATAATTCAAAACTTGGTACGATGCCTGCTACGTCATGACGCGCTAGAAACTTTTCATACTCGCGGACGCGTTCATAATGATCGCCAGCATTTAACCAAGAGCGATAGGAAGCAGGCTCAACTTTAGGTGGAATAGGACGTTCGATAATAACGCGTTCTTGAGGAATAAAGATGCGTTTACCACTTGGAGAGGTTTTGCCTGTTGTTGTGTGTTGGGGAGAGCTGGCACAACCCACCATAATCGCAGGGATTATGCATACGGGCAGCAGACTCTGCAAAAACTTCCGCATAAGAAAAATCAAAAGCTTAATAAATATTGCGCCTATTTTAATGCAAAACAGTGCACAAATTACGAGGAATTTGCAATGAAATGTTTGAATAGGGTATAAAAAAGATCAGCGGTTGCTGATCTTTTTTGAAATTATTTTTCTAGATACTGTAACTTATCTGGTTTGCCGTTCCATTCTTCACGGTCAGCAGGTTGGTCACCAATTTGAGTAATGTTAGGCCATTTTTGAGAAAGTTCAGCATTTAATTCAATAAATACTTCTTGACCTTCCGGTAACTCATCTTCAGAGAAAATTGCATTTGCAGGGCATTCTGGTTCACACAATGCGCAGTCAATACATTCATCCGGATTAATCACTAGGAAATTCGGACCTTCGTAAAAACAGTCTACAGGACAAACTTCTACGCAATCTTGGTATTTACATTTAATACAATTTTCAGTGACAACAAAGGTCATGGCGACAGCTACCTAAAAAATATGGTTTCATTTCGAATAGCTTATTTTAGGCAAAAAAGGGGTAAACAAACAATTGCTTTTATTGATATTGTTTATTTATACATATGAAGATAAGTTAAAACTTTGATATTTAAAACAATGTTGTAGGCTTAAGATCAGCCAAATTGTAAATTTAAGATAATAATATGTTTTTAAAAACAACAGCTTGAATAAATTTTTTCTAATGACTTTAAATGTCATTTGGGTCAAGGTATCTATTTGATTAGATACCTTAAATACAACTTTCACCTTTGAAATTTGTTTTTATGACATATTGATAGCCAAAAAATCGTTAAATAATGAACCTTAAAACATACAAAGCAAATGAATGTCCTCTGGTTCTAACTCCCATAATTGCCGATCTGGGTGTTTTAATACTGTCGCACCATGCTTCATATAAAAGTCGACTGTACGTTTACTTGGCGTAGCTGAAATATAAAGTTGAAGAGCGCCTAGTTGCTTGGCCGATTCTTTTGCCGCTTGCATGAGCTTTGCACCAATGCCTTGACCTTGTTGATCGGCATCGACATAAAAATATTGCAGTAATTTTGCATCGGGATAATCAGCAATGTGTTGATTCGATACGACACTAATGCCCACGAGTTGTTCAGCCGTATTAAAAGCACCTACAAATGAAGCACCTTGTTTATAGAGTTCTTTTAATTTTGGTGGATCATTTTCTAAATGATATGCATCCCAATGCTTAACATCATAAAAACAATCTGTTAATTCGAGTTGATCTTGTTTTTGTATGTAGAGTTGGGTAATCAGTTCACGTCGACTAATTTGTTGCCAAATTAAATCGATCTCTGTGTATTGTAGTGGCCTTAAGAAAATAGAAATTTTATTCTCCTTCAAGTAAGAGCAAACATGCCCATAGACATGTTTGCTCAATCAATAATTATGATTTAAGTGCAGCTTTTAGCTCATAAAGTTGTTCAAGTGCTTGGCGAGGCGTCAAGTTATCGACTTCAATTTGCTTAAGTAAGTCTAGAGCAGGTGACGGTACTTCGATTTCAATCACTTTCTCTATGACTTGAGTATTTGATTTCGCGTCCGAATCTAAAGTTGCAAACAAATCATCTTGAACACTGGTTTGTAAGTGTTGCTGTTGTTGCTTCTCTAAAATCCGTAAACGTTTTTGAGCTTCTTTAATGACATTGGCAGGAATACCAGCTAATTTCGCAACTTGTAAACCGTGACTTTGACTTGCAGGTCCTTGTTGAACTTTATGCAATAAAATCAGGTTGCCGTTAAGTTCTTGTGCAGTCACATGATAGTTATCAATACCTGCTTCACTACCTAACTCAGTCAATTCGAAATAGTGCGTGGCAAATAGACATAGACATTTTACGCGCTTGGTTAAATCAACCACACAAGCCCACGCTAAAGAAAGTCCATCGTAGGTACTGGTACCACGGCCAACTTCATCCATTAACACCAAAGACTGATTGGTTGCATGGTGCAAGATTTGTGAAGTTTCAGTCATCTCGACCATAAATGTCGATTTACCAGTCGACAAATCATCGGCAGAACCAATACGCGTAAAAATACGGTCAATAGGGCCAAGTTTAGCTGCTCTTGCCGGCACATAACTACCGCAGTAAGCCAGTAAACTGATTAATGCAGTTTGACGCATAAAGGTAGATTTACCGCCCATGTTTGGACCAGTAATAATC
This sequence comes from Acinetobacter sp. ABJ-A23_2, assembly GCF_044538765.1. Lineage (NCBI taxonomy): Bacteria > Pseudomonadati > Pseudomonadota > Gammaproteobacteria > Moraxellales > Moraxellaceae > Acinetobacter > Acinetobacter sp. ABJ-A23_2. The sequence continues at coordinate 11,917 of NZ_JBIUCP010000046.1, read as the reverse complement.
GCCATACGGTGCTGCACATCAAGGAACGTATCATTTGGTGTAAATGGTGCTTTACTTAACGCTTCAACTATAGGGTGACGGCCACCTTGAATTTTAATACCTGTTTCTGGGGTAAATTCAGGACGAGCCCAATTGTTTAAACGTGCTTGATGAGCAAAGTTTGCAATTACATCAATGTGTGCAATTGCTGAACTCATCATTTGTAGATGAGCAATATTTTCACGAAGGTTTTCAAGTAAAGCTTCAAATAATGCTTTTTCACGCGCTAATGCACGAGATTCACTTGATAAAACTTTATCTTCAAAGCTTTTTAGCTCAGGCGTAATGTAACGCTCTGCATTTTTTAATGTTTGACGGCGAATATAGTCGGCAGGGGCTTGCTCAGCTTGAGCACGCGTAAGCTCAATGTAGTAGCCGCTCACACGGTTATAGCCGATTTTTAAAGTATTAATGCCCGTGCGTTCACGCTCTTTTATTTCTAAATCAATGAGGAATTGGCCTGCATGATCGCGAATTTGACGTAATTCATCGAGTTCAGCATCATAACCTTCTGCAATTACATTGCCATCACGAAGTAATACAGGTGGGTTTTCAACGATGGCTGCCATTAAATGCTGATGTAAGGATTTAAAGTCACCCAATTCCTGATCAAGTTGTCCTAATAACTTAGACTTTTTTGATTGAATAACGGGTGCTAAAGCATTTCTTAAAAATGGAATTTGCGCGCAAGCATGACGAAGCTGAACCAAATCACGTGGTCGCGCACTACCCAGCGCAACACGGCTAAGCACACGTTCAATATCGCCAATTTCTTTAAGTACTAAACGGACAGGAGTTTCATGGTAGCCTTGAATGAGTTGTTCAATCGCATCTAAACGGGCATCGAGTAATGCCGTATCGCGAACAGGCTGCATAAGTGTGCGGCTGAGTAAACGGCCACCCATTGCAGTTTGGCAGTCGTTCACCAGTTGGAATAATGATGTGCCATGTTCAAACAACGGTTCAATAATTTCTAAATTACGGCGCGTGATTGGGTCGAGCGCAATAAAGTCTGTGCTTTGTTCCAACAAAATTGAACGAATATGCGGTAACGCCGTTTTCTGAGTTTCTTTGGCATAATGAATAAGTGCCGCAGCAGCAGCTTTAGCCAAAGGTAATGGGTCGAGTCCAAAACCAGAAAGCGTTGATACAGAGAACTGGTCACATAAGGTTTTTTGTGCGTTATTTAAATTGAAGTCTACATTTGGGCGCTTAGTTACAGGGCAATCTAAATGCTTTTTAATTTGTTCAATAATGTTCGGATCAACCAAATCTTCATCAATCAAAATTTCACTTGGCATCAGGCGTGCCAGTTCAATTGGAAGTTGTTCAGGTTTGTAGTCTTGTTGTTGAACTTTAAAAATACCCGCACTTAAGTCAAGTAACGCAAAACCGATTTGGTTTTGATGGATACATAGCGCAACAAGATTGGATGACTGATAGCTTGTGAGTAGTGCGTCGTCGGTTAATGTACCAGGGGTCAGAATACGAACAACTTTACGCTCAACAGGTCCCTTACCTGTGACTTCACCGACTTGTTCGCAAATGGCTACAGTGCGGCCTGCTTTTACCAAACGTGCTAAATAACCTTCGGCTGAATGGTAAGGAACACCCGCCATTGGAATTGGGTTACCGTTTGCTTTACCGCGATGGGTTAGGGTAATTCCTAAAAGTTTGGCTGCTAAATGAGCGTCTTCAAAGAAAAGTTCATAAAAGTCGCCCATACGATAAAACAGCAACGCATGTTGATAATCTTTTTTGACCTTGAGATATTGCTGCATCATTGGAGTGTGGTTAGAGAGATCGGCCATGATTTCAGCGCTATTCATGCGTAATAAACCCTTAAAAAAAGCAATAATATTTTACGGTTGGTCATCTAACCAATTCTAATAACTTCTGTGTGAATTGGACTTAATCTAAGAAAAAAGTATACCTTTTCATGTACCTTTTTTATGTCAAAATTGAGTCAACAGTGTGTAAGAGCTTAACTTAATTTCTCACGGTTGCCATCTTAACAAATTGAGACTGATTCGCAAAAAGGATTCCTAAAATGAGCGAGGAAATAAGCAACAAAAAGAAAGCGACCTGAGCAGTTTGAGTAGAAGACAGGGTGACGATTGGCAGTCCTGATAAAACTGACATAGGTAAATATGCCGATTTCAGAATGCATATGAAATGATAGGTTTTATAAGGATACATGCCCCAATTTCTGCTGTATGAAATCTATAAGTGCTCTTGTTTTAGCGGGTAAATAACGACGATTTGAATAAAGTGCAAACAATTGCAATGGGGCTGCCTTTTGTTCAAACTCTATCTCGACTAGCCGTCCGTCACTAAGATAAGGTTGGCAAGCTTGTTTCGATAGAATTGCGAAACCGATACCTGCTACAGCAGCTTGGCCTGCCATTTCTCCGCTGTTCACCCGATAGTGTCCTTGAACCTTGATGGTCTCGAACTCACCCTTTTTATTGATAAATTGCCAAGGAGTACCTTTGAGTGCACTTACTGTTGTAATACAGGGTAATTCTTCAAATTGTTGAATATGAGTAGGTGTACCATAACGTTGAATGAGAGAAGGAGCTGCAACAATGGTGCAAGGGATAGTCACCAGATGACGAGCGATATAGTCACTGTTATCCATCTGACCGCGGCTAATAATAATAGCTAAATCGAGATCATCTCGCAGAGATTCAAAACCCGACAAATTTGTGACACAGCTTATTTCTAGTTCGGGATACTGACATGCGAACTCTGCAATAACAGAACCTAACAATGCAGGGCCTATTTCAGTGGGAATACAGATTCGTAAAGGACCCTTGAGCTGCATTTGCCGCAACGTTAACTCTGTCTCCGTTTGCTCAAGCGCTTCGAGTAATGGCTTTGCTCTGGTATAGAGTAGCTGCCCAGCCTGAGTGACTTTCATATGTCGAGTGCTGCGCTCAATGAGCTGAAGATCGAGTTTTTCTTCTAACTGAGAAATACAGCGACTCACGTTTGATGTGGGCATTTCAAGCAGTTTCGATGCGCCCACAAAACTTTCTCTTTCAACCACAGCAATGAATACTTTCAGGGTATTAAAATCCAGAGCAGGACGCATCAATTATCCCATATTTGATAATAATAAGTGCTATTTCTACCATATAATAAACACTATTGATAGTAGTTAAACTTGGACATCTTTTATCTATAGGTTACTGCGATGTCCCTAGCCACACAGACGTTTAATCATAAAGCTCTCATGCGGATGGCCACTGTAATTGCTTTTGTCCAGCTCACGAATGCACTGGAATATATGGTGTTTAATCCTATTTTTGTTTTTATGGCGACAGATTTCGCAGTACCAGTATCATTCTCAGGTTATGTTTCAGGGATGTATACGCTTGCCGCCGTCCTTTCGGGAGTTATTGCTTTTTACTGGATTGATCATTTCAATAAAAAACGTTTTTTAATTATCAATATGGCGCTATTAGGCCTTCTGACATTTTTGACTACATGTACATCTAGTTTTAGTTTTCTACTTGCACTTCGATTTTGTGCAGGGCTGGTTGGCGGTACAACAATGGGAGTGGGTATAAGTATATTAATAAACAATGCACCGTCTAATTTACGGGGAAAAATGTTAGCGACGGTGATCGCGTCATTTTCGATAGTAAGTATTGTAGGAATGCCCACGATATTATTTCTATGCACTCACTATGGTTGGCATGTGGCTTTGTGGCTCATAAGTGCATTATGTGTGTTGGCGTTGCCATTAATTGTATCCATCATACCCAAAGACCAAGTCTCTTTAGACGTGCTTCGTGCGCCGCCTTTAGATGCAGATACTATACTGTTCGCCTCTGGTAATGCGCTCGTACAGTTTAGTCCTATGCTGGTCATTCCTATTCTGGCCCCCTTAATGATTCAACAATTGGGCGCTTCGCAAGACCTACTGCCTTGGCTATTTTTTTGCGGGGGCGTGATGGGTTATTTATCTACAAAAATTACAGGGGCGTTAACCTCGCGTTTTTCTGCTTTGGTACTGGCTACAGGTTCAACTATTGTCTTTATACTGAGTTTGCTGATACCAATGATTGGCTATCAGCATGCAGCGTTATTTATTAGTTTATTTCTCGGTGCATCTTATAGTCGTTTGGTGTCATCTTCAGTGGTTACGATGCAGTTTCCTAACGACCGACAACGAGCTGGATTTTCTTCATTACAGACATCAATCATGTATCTGATGACAACCGTCGCATTTTTTCTATCCGCTTTTCTATTACCAGACCATGACATGGCACCACAAAGTGTAAATAAGTTACTGGCGATATCTGCAATTTCAGCAGCAGGGTTCCCAATTCTCGTTATTATTCTGCAAAAGAAGCTGGCTAAACGTGTGCCCATGAGCTAATTCTAAAGCCACTATTTTTCCGTACATTAAAATAGTGACGACTAAATCTATAACGTGTAAATGGTATTGAAAAAGTAGCATTTTGGGGTGAGAAAAGCGTCTTTTTATAAACCCCACTTTAACAATAACTCAGGCATTATTTATCCTTACTTTTTAATGATCTATTTTAAAACAAATGTCATTTTGTGTGCTTGACTGCAATAAACTTGGGCACTATCCTTTGCCTGCTGGCCTACATTGCCAGTCGGTTGTCGCAGACCGTGTCATAGAAGCATTAAAGGTTTTATATCTTTAGTGTGTACACCCTCGTGCCCCCTCTATGGTGGAACGGAGGGGGACACCTTTGGGTGTGCTGGATCTATGACCAGTCTGCGAACCCCCTTCGTTCTGCCACCATAATTTTAATGTCTGGCAGAACTCCCAATAAAAAGGAGTTGGCTTTGCACATCCATTATTTCTTGGCAGCCTTTGCCAAAAGCTATAACGACACAGCTTAAAAATTTACAGCAGCTTGAACGCCGTAGGGTTTTCAGGCTTTAGTCATTTTTACTTAAAACTTAGCAACAAAAAAATTGAGATGTGCCAAGCACCGTCTTACGGCTTTGCTGTGCCTTTTTTTCTCCCAGAAAGGGCACAGGCTTTTTTATCTCATTTAGAAACAACAAGAATTTTATAACGGTAAAACTATGCGAAATTTAGAAACCTCTTCCAAAAAACTACATGTAGTTCAAACTGCTATACAACTCATTACGGCGAATGGGTTCCACAATACAGGCGTAGACCTGATTACTAAAGAAACCAAAATTGCCAAAGGTACGCTTTACAACTATTTCCACTCTAAAGAACACCTGATTGAAATGTGTATCACCTTTCAAAAAAGCCTGCTCAGAGAAGAAGTGCTTTCTATCATTTATTCAAACCGTTACTACAGTTCAAAAGATAAACTTAAAGAAATTATTGTGTTACATACTAATTTAAACAGCCAGTATCATTTTTTAATCAAAGCCATTTTTGAAATAAAACTGCTTTATCCAAAGGCTTACCGCATGACAGTTGAATACCGAAAGTGGTTACGCCATGAAATTTTTGACTTGATTTTTAGCGGAGAAATCCGCGAGCCAAAATTCGATGCTCACATGGTGGTAAACCTGATAGATGGTTTGCTGTTACAGGTTTTAAGCTTAAACAGTTTGAAAGAAAGGGATGAGGTGTTGGAATATTTTTTTTGTACAATTTAGATGGTTAATATAATTTCAGAATCTTAACTTGCAATGGACAATCAACAAGACTAAAGAACAAGGAGGTTAGTTATGGCTATATCCTTTTGGCAACCGCCGTTCAATTTTTCTTAATGCGTGTGATGTGTAATAACACTTCAGTGATTATACATTTAAATGTGAAAGCCCCACGAAAGGGCTTTGCACAGAGAGTCAGGGTATTTTATTTATTTTCAATTTCCAAAGAAGTTTCTAAAGGTTCGCACTCGGTAATAGATGAGCCTTCTAGCAAATTAAAAGTATATTGAGTTGCATACTTGAAGCGCCATAATTTTGGAATTGTAGGCAAGTTATATTCTATTTCATATGTATGGCATTGATTAGGTTGATAAATGTGAATAAGTTCAGAATCATTACAACTTATATTACTAGGTGATGAAGGCAATCCATTTTCGTCAAGTAAAGTGATTGGCGATGCACAATTAGCTATATGCTCATAAACAGGGCTTGATGTTTCATTGCAGGTTTTCACATTTAAAATAACTTTCTGTTCTAAAGAATTTAATGGAATATCAATATCTTTATCCACTAAAAATTCTTCGTAATTTTCATTGGTTTTTTGTTTAAAAGAGATGGAACGATTAATTCCATTACAAGTATCATTAATTTTACCGCGATATTTTATATGTGATTGCTGCAAAGATATCATTTGTTCTTGATCTATCTGCGATGGTGGTTGTGATTCACCATCACCAATAATAGGAGGAGATGGTTGAGTATTTGTGCCAGTACCCGTACCGCCTAAGCTTACGCCCCCAGCCGATAGACTATTTTCTCCACAGCCTGTTAATAAAATACCAACTAGACAGCAAATTAAAGTTGATAATTTCTGAGAGCTCATTCGAAAGTTCATTTTTACTGTAAAATATGATAAATGTGTATTTTGCACATTGTGTAGCGTTTCAAGTAAAGAAAACAATGGCTAAAAAATTGTTTTCTTAAGTTAGAGGATGCGTATTGGTAGAATTTAGAGAAATATTGAAAAACTTTTTCTTTTGCACAAGTCAATGCAATATAAATGGGCGATGTTCTTTAACAACATAATTTAAAGTCTGGATACTGTTTACCTTTATGTTCACTGTTAATTCAGAGGAAGTTCTTTTTTAATATTGATTCTGGACTTGTCGAGATCTATCTCAATAAGTTTAATTATCTACTATAAATAGAGTAGATAAGCTTACAAAATAGAAAAATGGATAATAAAGCTGATTCATTTTTCACAAAAAAAAGCCTACATTTTTTTTAAAAAAAAGCCTACAATTCATTATAGTAAAAAAGTATAATTTTATTAAATTATAAGAGCAAGTTGGGGAAGTCTATTTTATCTAATCTTGGAGTCTGCATGGGTAAAGACACATCGACTTTGGTAAGTTCGGAAGAGATGATGTTGTCTCATGATACTGAAACGACATTAGAGCATGCTATTAGCATTATACCTGAGTTAGTTCATTGGCTCATAAAATCTGGTGTTGGTTATACAGAGTTTTCAGCAGCACTTAAAATAGTATTTTATAATGAAGCTATTAAAGAACTAGATTCTATTAAGCAAAAAAAGACTGATTCTGCTGTGAGTTTATTATCTGGTTTAGGACGAAGAGATGTAAGAGGTTTTTGTCAGACCTATGGCGAATATAAGTTAATTAATCAGTTTAATGAACAATTGCCTATTAGTGTTCCTGCTCGCGTAATAGGTTTGTGGATAGGACAAAAGCTCCCCGCTCAAATTCCATTTAATGGGGAAGAACCAAGTTTTGAAAGCTTAGTTAAGCAAGTCTCTTCTGAGAAGCACCCTAAATCAATATTATTGGAACTTAAACGGCTTGGTTTAGTGATCGAAGAAAATGATCAGGTTATTTTGCAGAATTCTAGTTTTACACCAGATCCTCAAATGGATGAGAGTAAACAGTTATTTACTCAAAATATATCGGATCATCTGGCAGCAGGAATTAGTAATCTTACGCAAAAAACAAATTTTTTAGAACAAGCTATTTTTGCAGATGAATTAAGCCCAGAATCTGTTGAAAAACTTAAGAAATTAAGTGTGGATATGTGGAATTTGATGTCTAAAGCCATTCTTTCTTCAGCAATAGAATATTGTAAAAATGATGAGGGAGCGACTGACGCGAATAAACATTTTCGTTTAGGAATTTATCAATATGATAAATAGAGTTTGAGTTATTTTTAATTTTGGCGTGTATTTTTCCAACCGATTTTTTTAAGTCCTCTCCATATAATGGCATATGAAACTTTGTAGCCAAATCGTTGTTCAAATGGTTCAAGTAATTCGCTAACCTTGGAAAAAGGTGTTGTTCTTACAAATTCCTCAAAGTCTTTGAAGTCTATAATAGAAGAGGGTCTTCCAACTCTAATTGCTGGTAAAGGCTTCAAGTCTTGAGTTGTTTCTTCAAGCAAAATCCATTCATCTAGTGTTGATCTTGCAATCTGAAATTTTTTACAGACTTCCGTCTTATGTTGAATTTCTTTATAAGTAGACATAACTTTCTGACGAAAGTCTAAAGAATACGCTCGCATAGAATCACTTCATTTTCCTATTACAAATGCTTTAATCAAACTTAGCCCACTGGTTGAGACAAGAGAAACCATTTATCTCGATTCAAAGATTTTGTTTTTAACTACCTGCCTAAAAATTGTTAGAGTGGAATGTATCACTATTTTATAAATATGTACATATTGAACATTTTTAAGTTTAAATCTAAGCTATTTATCTTGCTTTTTTAATATTTAAAGAAATAAATGATTGAAATGAACATTTTGTTTGTCAGGTCTTTTACTTTCTGATAGATTGTCGTACGTTTTTTAGTCAAGAATAAGTGACTTTAATTGCTTCTAATACAATTGTTTTCAAGATGAAAGGATTCTTACTCATTGATTCGGCTCTATTTAAATTTTCATGATCTTTCATATGTTGTTTTCTAAGTAATTTTCCTATTTTTTAAAGAAAGTTTAGAAATGATAGTAAATGAATCATGCTAAATATTTAATTTTAAACACGAATAAATGTAGACGCTAAAGGAATCTTCTGTTTTTTAGTTCTTACAATGTTTATTGAGATAACTCATATGCCTCATTTACGTCTTACATTACCATTAGTATCTTTAACTTTGTTTATACTCTCTGGTTGTACAGGTGAGGATGGCGGGTTTAATGTTGGAGTGACTTTAGGGGGGACTGGTACGGGTGAAATGACAGTTGGTACCGAAAACCCTGTTACCAATCCTCGACCAAATCCAGGTTCAAATCAAATGGAAGATGATGGTGAGTATGCTGTTGGATATCCAAACCCTGTAACACAATACTGTGGTGGTATTGAGAGAACGATTCAATTCGTTAGACACTATGCTCCATTTATCCCTATGAAAATGGGAGATAGGATGGATCTTTTAGGAATAAATAGTGGATGGCCTGTAAGATATAAATTACAAGTTATTGTGAAAAATACGACTTCAGAACCGATTTATGAATACATCAACAGTTGTAAAGCGGCTATCCAGTTAACGGGCTCAAAAACAGAAAAAACATCTGAAACAAATTACTGTTTAAATGAGGAAACTGTAAATACTTATCAACCCAATGAAGAAAAAACCTACTATTATTCTTTTAACTTACCTAATATTTTGCAAAATTGGACCATAAGTTATACGTCACAATATTCTAAACAATTATATCCAACATTGTACGATGATGATAATGACAGTTTAAGAACCCATTGCTCTGCTTTAAGTACAGTATTATTAATGGATGACTATCCATCAAGTAGGGATGGTGCACCTCCACAAACTTCCGAACAAGAAAATAATTCTAATTCTTCGCAAGTAGATTCAAGTAATAATACTAAGACAGAAGAATCCCCAATCTTTGGTGGATTTGACTTGTAGGCTTAATCTTCAGTTAGAACAAATTTAGTTTCCGTATATCACTTTAGCCACACCATTTGAGTGTGGCTTTTTTAATGTCTTATGGAAATTAATTTGTTGGTGAACCTGACAACAACCTAAAACCGATAATCATAGCTGTTGTTCTTTATGTGCAAATTGAGCATAAAAATAAAAATATATAAAAATATTTTTTTACGAAAATATGGATTAAAAATAAAATTTTAATTATCAATAAATTAATTAAATTTAAATGCCTGCAAAAGGAAGCATTGTTTTCATTTAAATAAAAATGTGTAAAATGCACATTTATGCTAATGTGATTTTTGCACCTTCATGTTGCAAAAAAGAGAAGTACTTCACAGATATAGAGATAACAAAGTTTTTTACTTTCAACGTTTAGGGAAGGCTATATGTATAAATTACGATGGTTGGGAATAGCTGTGTCAATTGGGTTGTCTGCTTGTGCAGTAAACAATTATTCACAGCCTTCAGGCTTACGGTTTCAGGAAAGGAGTGTTAGCAATACACAAGTGGTAAATGTAAAACGAGATAATAAGTTATGTGCAGAAGACACTGCGGAAAATCAAAATTGTCCTATTAATTTTTATATCGACAATATTCAAGCAGGTAGCTTCTATATCAACAATACAGCTCAGTATCGTTTGAAGCCTGAAACTTATAATTTCAAAGTTAAAAATTGTACTTCTAAAGAATGTCAATCATGTGATGTTGATCTTCGAGCCGATCAGTTAGCTGATAAAAACTTCATTCTTTCTGTAAGTGATAAAGGTAGACCTTATATCCTAAATAATGGGAAAGAACTTGTTTGTACAAAAAAAGAAAAGACTCCAGTTATTGAACAAACTTCAGTAATCGAATTATCAGCAGATACTTTATTTAAATTCGATGGCTCTACACTTAATGATTTGTTGCCTAAAGGACACCAAGAAGTAATGGATTTAACTTCTAAAATTTCGAAGGGATATGTTTCGGTAAGTCAAATTAAATTAGTCGGTCATACAGATCGATTAGGTAACGATAATTATAACAAACAGTTAGCGCAAAAGCGTGCCGATACTGTGCGTAATCTTCTAATTCAAAATGGGGTGCCTGATCGCATTATTAGCGCGACAAGTGCAGGAAAAACTCAACCTGTAACTGATGGCTGCCCTAACGTTAAATCACATGAATCCCTAAAAGCCTGTCTGCAACCAGATCGTCGTGTAACTGTCGAAATTACTGGGATTTCTAAGTAATTACCAATTTATGGAATAAGAATTTTAGGTGAAATATGACTAATTTTATTGTAATAGAAAAAGATTCTTTAGAGAAATCAATAGTTAATTCGAATCAGATTACTTTAACCGAAGCATCAATTGTACATACAAAAATGCATCGTGATGATGTTGAGGCCTTTATTCGTGATGGCAATAACTTATTGCTTAAATTGAAAAATGGCGAAGTAATAGTTATTGAGAATTTCTTCACAGCTTATGATGATGTAGTTTCAGATTTGGTATTTGAAGAAGAGGGATGTGTTCTATATTGGTTTGATGGACTTTCTGATTTTAAAGGTATTCCTGGATTAGAGGTTTTACTACCAGAGGCTGGTAGTAAACTTGTTAGTCTTTTACCTTGGTTAGCTGGTGTAGCTGCTATTGGGGGGATAATTGCTGCAGCGAATAATGATGACAATAGTTCATCAACTCCACCAAATGGTACGAATGCTATTGAAGTTAAAAATGATGGGTTAATTACCGGAAAGACTGAAAATATTCCTAATGGTAGTAAGGTAAATCTGACTATTACGGGTAAAGATAAAGATGGTAATTTAATTAGTCAGAAAATTGAAACCACTGTTAATTCTGATGGTAGCTATAAAGCAGAAGTACCAAAAGATTTTGCTGATGGCGAGTTGAAAGTAGAGTCTGAAGTTGTAGATCAAAATGGCAAAGTTGTAAAAGCCGAAGATCAGTTAAAAGCTGGTACTGATGGTCTTGACCGAGTAGATGGAACCATCACGGTTGATGTCGATACTCAGGGTCATATCACAGGTGGCACCACAGACGTTGCACCGGGTAGTCAAGTCACCTTAACTATTACAGGTCAGGATCAGGCGGGTAACCCACTTGAGCAACAAGTCACTGCTACTGTTAATCCTGATGGTAGCTATACAGCAGAAGTGCCGGCAGGCTTTGCTGATGGTGAGTTAATAGTGAAAGCAGATGCGGTTGACCGTAATGGTACACCGGTGAATGCTGAAGATAGTCTTGTGAAGACGGATCATGACAATAATCCGGATACACCAGACCAAG
>NZ_JBIUCP010000045.1:0-31125 GCF_044538765.1 Acinetobacter sp. ABJ-A23_2 | reverse complement strand
CCATTTATTAACCTAGCGTTTTATATTTAAAACTTTTATTTTTAATATGTTCATAAATTTTAAAACCATTCAATCCAATTACATTAATAGTATTCAAATTGAATGGTTACAATAAATAATTGATTTAATTAACCGATACGACGTTTTAAACCAGTCATTTGTAAAATACGAGTAGAGATTTCTTCAATTGACATTTCAGTAACATTTAAATATTTAATACCTTCTGAAATATAAATACCTTCAATCGCTCTTAATTCCATTTGGCACTGACTAAAACTCGCATATCGACTATTTGCTTTACGTTCACTTCGAATAGCAACTAAACGTTCCGCATCAATCATTAAACCAAAAAGCTTACTACGGTGTTCTCTTAATACCGCTGGTAGGCGGTTATCATCTAAATCTTCTTCTGTTAAAGGATAGTTAGCAACACGAATCCCGAACTGCAAAGACAGATAAATGGAAGTTGGTGTTTTTCCAGAACGAGACACGCCAATTAAAATTAAATCGGCTTTGTCATAGTGGCGGGTGCGTGCACCATCATCGTTATCAAGCGCGAAATGAACGGCATCAATACGAGCTTTATAATATTCTGAATCGGTTACCGCATGTGTTTGCCCAACCAGCGTCGTTGGTGGTGTTCCAAGCTCCTGCTCTAGCTTACTAATTAATCCTTCAAACACATCCAAATTAACCGCTTTAGCCGTATTAATAATTTCTCGCACATGCGGATCAACTAAAGTATCAAATACTAATGGTAGGCATCCATCTCGGGTTTGGCATTTATTAATCTCAACCACAACCGCCATTGCTGCTTCTTCAGTTGTGATATAAGGCATGATGTGAATATCAAAATCCACATTAGGAAATTGGGCTAATAACGAATGTCCAAGAGTCTCGGCAGTAATTGCAGTTCCATCAGAAATAAAAAAAACGCTCCGTCTAAACTGTTTACTTTCTGACATTAAAATTCTCCTTAAACATTTGTCTTAGTGCTATATAATCTTTATAGTAAACTGATCTTACATGACTGTCGCTTAGTATAATTCTCAACTAAGCACTTTATTTTTATAATTTCATGCCAAGATAGACATTAATACTGCAAAAGTGGAGTGAAAACTTTGGAAGCGCGCGTAATCGGTCTAGAAAAATTAGGGAAACACGATGTCGAACTCGTAGGTGGGAAAAACTCATCTTTGGGTGAAATGATCAGCCATTTATCAAATGCTGGTGTATCGGTACCTGGTGGTTTTGCAACTACTGCTCAGGCCTATCGTGAGTTCTTAGACCAAAGCGGTCTTAACGCTCGAATTCAAGCAGAACTTGCACAGCTTAACGTTGATGACGTAAATGCACTTGCAGAAACAGGCGCTAAAATTCGTCAATGGATTGTAGAGACTCCACTCACTGCAACCTTAGAACAAGAAATTCGCGCCGCTTTTACAGAACTTTCTAACGGCAACCCTGATATCGCGGTTGCCGTTCGTTCATCTGCAACTGCTGAAGATTTACCAGATGCATCTTTCGCGGGTCAACAAGAAACTTTCTTGAATATTCGCGGTATTGATAACGTACTTATCGCCATTAAAGAAGTATTTGCGTCTTTATATAATGACCGTGCTATTTCTTATCGTGTACACCAAGGGTTCGATCATGATGTTGTCGCATTGTCTGCAGGTGTTCAGCGTATGGTGCGCTCTGAAACTGGCGCTGCGGGTGTAATGTTTACCCTTGATACCGAGTCTGGTTTCCGTGATGTCGTATTTATTACTGCATCTTACGGTTTAGGTGAAATGGTTGTACAAGGTGCCGTTAACCCTGACGAATTCTACCTATCTAAACCATTATTAAATGCGGGCAAACATGCGGTATTACGCCGTAACCTCGGCTCTAAGCACCAGAAAATGATTTATGGTGAAGAAGGTTCAGCAGGTAAATCTGTTGTTGTTGTTGATGTTGAAAAACAAGAACGTCAACAGTTCGCATTAAATGACCACGAATTACAAGAGTTAGCTAAACAAGCGCTTATTATTGAGCAGCACTATGGCGCTCCAATGGATATCGAGTGGGCAAAAGATGGTGACGATGGTCAAATCTATATTGTTCAAGCTCGTCCAGAAACTGTAAAAAGCCGTCAAAATGTTGGCACAATGGAACGTTACCTTCTCAAGCAAAAAGGTACAGTACTTTGTGAAGGTCGTTCAATTGGTCAACGTATCGGTTCTGGTAAAGTCCGTATTGTTAACTCAATTAAAGAAATGGACAAAGTACAAGACGGTGATGTACTTGTATCAGACATGACTGACCCAGATTGGGAACCAGTAATGAAACGCGCTGCTGCTATTATTACTAACCGTGGTGGCCGTACTTGTCACGCTGCAATTATTGCACGTGAACTTGGTGTACCGGCAATTGTAGGTTGTGGTAACGCAACAGAAGTATTGACTGATGGTCAAGAAGTTACTGTTTCTTGTGCTGAAGGTGATACCGGTTTCATCTACGAAGGTGCGTTAGACTTTGAAGTTCAACGTAACTCTGTTGAGTCTATGCCGAAACTTTCATTCAAAATTATGATGAACGTAGGTAACCCTGACCGAGCTTTTGACTTTGCTCAAATTCCAAACGAAGGTATTGGTCTTGCTCGTTTAGAGTTCATTATTAACCGCATGATCGGTGTTCACCCTAAAGCCCTTCTTAACATTGAAAGCTTACCTCGTGAAACTCGTGCTGCTGTAATGACACGTACAGCTGGCTATGCATCACCTGTAGAATTCTATGTTGAAAAGCTAGTTGAAGGTATTGCAACACTTGCAGCTGCTTTTGCTGACAAACCAGTCATTGTTCGTATGTCTGACTTTAAGTCAAACGAATATGCAAACCTTATTGGCGGTAAGTTATACGAGCCAGAAGAAGAAAACCCAATGCTTGGTTTCCGTGGTGCAAGCCGTTATGTTTCGGACAACTTCCGTGATTGTTTCGAACTCGAATGCCGTGCACTTAAGAAAGTTCGTGATGAAATGGGCCTCACTAACATCCAAATCATGATCCCATTCGTACGCACCGTTTCTGAAGCAAAACGCGTAATTGAGTTACTTGCTCAGAATGGCTTGAAACGTGGTGAGAATGGTTTAAAAGTAATCATGATGTGTGAATTACCAACTAACGCATTGTTAGCTGAACAATTCCTTGAACATTTTGATGGTTTCTCTATCGGTTCTAACGACTTAACTCAATTAACACTTGGTCTTGACCGTGACTCAGGTATTGTTTCTCACTTGTTTGACGAACGTGATGCAGCCGTAAAAGCTCTTCTTTCTATGGCAATTCATGCTTGTCGCAAAGCTGGTAAATATGTGGGTATCTGTGGTCAAGGACCATCTGACCACCCTGACCTTGCGAAATGGTTAATGGAACAAGGTATTGAATCAGTATCTCTAAACCCTGACTCAGTTTTAGATACATGGTTCTTCCTTGCTGAAGAAAAAATCAAGCAAATCTAATTTGTTATAGAAAAAGACCCATCCGTGGGTCTTTTTTCATCTTTAGAATAGAGAATTTTTACTTATGCAAATTTACTTGGCACGTAATAATCAACAAGCTGGGCCTTATACCTTAGAACAACTAAATCAAATGTTGGCAAGCCAACAAGTTTTACTCACTGATTTAGCTTGGCATGAAGGCATGACAGAATGGAAAGCTTTAGGAGAATTAACCCAAGGTAAACTTGTATATCAACCTACGGGTTATTCTGCTTTTTCAGCAAATACAAATACGCCTTATAACGAGACAATTCAGCAAATTCGTGTTGAAGCTAAACCACATGAGCTTGCTTCAATTTCATCTCGTGCGCTTGCAAAAATTATTGACTTATTACTTTGGCTACCTATTGCAGCCATTCCATCTTTTTTCTTTAATGAAGCTCAATATAAACAACTTTTTGAGTTACAAAAACAGATGCAGTCTGCAGAAGTTGCATCAACTAAAGCAGCTGAACTTCAACAGCAGCTTTTTACACTTATTCCAATTGAAGCGTGGCATACAATGTTACTCTATGTAGTAATAATGCTCGCTATTCAAGCATTTTTGTTGACCAAATTTGGACAAAGTATTGGCAAAAAAATTGTTGGAATTAGAATTGTCGATGCTGAAACGAATGGCAAAGTTAATTTAACGCGTATCTTCTTACTCAGAAGTATCGTTTTCATTATATTAAACTTACTGTTTATGCCAATTAGTACAATTATTGACTATGCTTTTGCATTAGGACAAAAGCGTCAAGCTCTACATGACAAAATTGCAAGAACAAAAGTGATCAAATGATAGTGAATGACTCATTCATTTAATGTCTAAAAAAAAGGAGGCACCCCGCCTCCTTTTTTTCTATAGAGAGTTGATATTTAAATAAAAGCTCTATCGCGATTCAATACCCTACAAAAAAAATCGGGTTTTAAAACAATTATTTCAAGCTGCTTTATGTGTAGCTTAGTTTGTCGATATGAGGCATAATGCCCTACAACGTAGCGGTGTCGCATCATTGAGAAGTCTAATTTTTTAAGACTAGCATTCTCAATCATGCGACACTTTAATCGCTATCCCATATTTAATTAGGGAATGGGACTCTTCACCGAGGTTGTAAAATGAGACAAACGATTTTAGCTGTATTGTCTTTATCAACGCTTGCCGCACTTTTGACTGGGTGTGGTGGTGATATGGTACTTCTAAACTCTAAAGGTCCAGTTGGTCAAGGTCAAAGTGACCTTATGATGACTGCGATCTATTTAATGTTACTTGTGGTGATTCCTTCAATCATCATGGCATTATGGTTTGGTTGGAAATATCGTGCGTCAAATAAAGATGCAGACTATAAACCTACATGGGCACACTCAACTGCAATTGAAGTTGTAGTATGGGGTATCCCTGTCATTATTATTGGTATTTTAGCTTGGTTAACTTGGTGGGGTTCCCACAAGTATGACCCATACCGTCCTTTAGAATCAGATAAAGCACCTTTAACTATTCAGGTTATTGCTGAACAGTTCAAGTGGATTTTTATTTATCCTGAACAAAACATTGCGACTGTTAACGAAGTACGTTTCCCAGAAAAAACTCCGTTAAGCTTCAAAATCACTTCTAACTTCACAATGAACTCATTCTTCATTCCACAGTTAGGCGGTCAGATTTACGCAATGGCAGGTATGCAAACTCACCTTCATTTGTTAGCAAATGAAACTGGTGTATATCGTGGTTTCTCTTCTAACTACTCAGGCTATGGTTTCTCTCAAATGCGTTTCAAAGCGCATAGCGTTACAGAGCAACAATTCAACGAATGGGTAGCAGCTGTTAAAGCAGGTAATGGTTCAACCATTAATCCAGAAGCAATTCAAAAAGCTACGCTTGACCAAGCTGAATTGGCAACCTTACGTGATGGCGATCGTTCTAAGCACCAAATCGAGCATTTAGTAAATCGTGCTAAAGCTGCTGGTGATCAAGAAGCGCTTGCTAAAGCAGAAGCGATGAAACCGTTCCCGACTAAGCCGCACCCTGTGACTTATTACTCTTCAGTTGAACCAAAACTGTTTGAAACAGTTATCAACCATTATATGAGTAACTATCATGGTGTTGACCACTCTGCTGAACACGCAACAGCTGACACTCATGCTGCAGCTGAACACGCTGCTCAAGGGGAATAAGACATGGATATGATTTTTGGTAAACTGGGTTGGGACTCTATCCCGACAGAGCCAATCGTACTTGTCACCATGGTCCTTATGGCAATTGGTGCAATTGCAGTGCTTGGCGGTATCACCTATTTCAAAAAATGGGGATATTTGTGGAATGAGTGGTTTATTACAGTAGACCATAAGAAAATTGGTATCATGTATATCATCGTATCTGTTGTCATGCTTTTGCGTGGTTTCGCCGATGCGATCATGATGCGTTTACAACTTTTCCTCGCTAAAGGCGGCGGCGAAGGTTATTTACATCCTGACCACTATGACCAGATCTTCACCGCACACGGTGTAATCATGATCTTCTTCGTAGCAATGGGTCTCGTTGTAGGTATGATGAACATCTCTGTACCTTTACAGATTGGTGCTCGTGACGTTGCTTTCCCATTATTAAACTCTTTAAGCTTCTGGTTATTCGCTGGTGCTGCTGGTTTAATGATGCTTTCACTTGTATTAGGTGAATTTGCTGCGACTGGTTGGATGGCTTACCCTCCTCTATCTGGCATTCAATATTCTCCTGGTGTAGGTGTTGACTACTATATCTGGGCACTTCAGGTTTCTGGTCTAGGTACGCTTTTATCTGGTGTTAACTTCTTCGTTACCATCATTAAAATGCGTGCACCTGGCATGAAATTAATGGACATGCCTATTTTCACGTGGACTTCGCTTTGTACGGCTGTATTAATCATTGCATCATTCCCTGTATTAACAGGTACACTTGCAATGCTTACTCTAGACCGTTACTTCGGCTTCCATTTCTTCACAAATGAGCTTGGCGGTAGCCCAATGCTTTATGTGAACTTGATCTGGACATGGGGTCACCCTGAAGTATATATCTTGGTATTGCCAGCATTTGGTCTATACTCAGAAATCGTTGCAACCTTCTCTCGTAAAGCGTTGTTCGGTTACAAGTCTATGGTGTATGCAACTATCGCGATTACTGTTCTTGCGTTTGTTGTATGGCTTCACCACTTCTTCACCATGGGTGCTGGTGCGAACGTTAACGCGTTCTTCGGTATCATGACCATGGTTATTGCGATTCCTACTGGTGTGAAAATCTTCTCTTGGTTATTCACCATGTATAAAGGTCGCATCACCTTTACTACTCCAATGTTATGGACGCTTGGCTTCCTTGTAACATTCGGTATCGGTGGTTTAACTGGTGTACTTATGGCTGTTCCACCTGCGGACTTCTTAGTACACAACTCATTATTCTTGATCGCTCACTTCCATAACGTAATTATCGGTGGTGTGGTGTTTGGTATGTTTGCCGGCATCATTTATTACTGGCCGAAAATGTTTGGTTGGAAGCTCAATGAAGCATGGGGTAAAGCTGCGTTCTGGTTCTGGTTCTTTGGTTTCTATTTTGCATTCATGCCACTTTATATCCTTGGTTTCATGGGTATGACTCGTCGTTTGAATACATATGACAACCCTGAATGGGACCCATACCTTGCGATTGCATTATTTGGTGCTGTTCTTGTTGCTATTGGTATTGCATGTTTCTTAATGCAAATCATCGTTGGTTTCTTACAACGCAAAGACAACATGGACCTTACAGGCGATCCATGGGATGCTCGTACGCTTGAGTGGGCAACTTCTTCCCCTGCTCCATTCTATAACTTTGCGCATGAACCAGATGCAAGCGGTGTTGACCGTTTCTGGACTGACAAAGAAAATGGTGTAGCATACGCACGTAACACTAAATATGAAGACATCCACATGCCGACTGATCGTGCTGCTGGTTTTGTCATTGCAATGTTCATTACTCTTCTTGGCTTTGCACTCATTTGGCATGTTTGGTGGCTCGTTGTTGTTTCATTCGTTTCAGCTGTTGTTAGCTTGATCGTAAGCTCATTCACTAAGAATGTTGATTACTATGTTCCAGCTGCTGAAGTTGAGCGTATTGAAAACGAACGCTATGCTTTACTTGAAAAACACTTGAAGAAGGACTAAGGAAATGGCTGAAGTACTTCATCACGACAACCATGGCCACGATGGTCATCATGAACATGATGATACAGATTTAACGGTCTTTGGTTTCTGGACATACTTGATGAGTGACTTGATTCTTTTCGGATCACTCTTCATTGCGTTCGCTGTATTAAGCAGTCATGTTCCAGCAGGGACTCCAAGTGCATATGACCTGTTCCATAACTCATTAGGCTATGTGTTAACTGAAACATTTGCCTTATTGATTTCATCGGTAACATTCGGTTTTGCTGTACTTGCATCTTATAAAAAGAATGTAAATCAAGTGATCACTTGGTTATTTATTACATTCCTTTTTGGTGCAACCTTCATCGGTATGGAGCTCTATGAATTCCATCACCTTGTAGAGGAAGGTCATGGTCCAACTCACAGTGCATTCTTGTCATCGTTCTTTACTTTGGTTGGTACGCACGGTATCCACGTAACTTCTGGTTTAGTGTGGATGTTAGTATTGATGTATCAAATCAAAACTAAAGGTTTGACTTTACCGAATACACGTCGTCTTGCTTGTTTAAGCTTGTTCTGGCACTTCCTTGACATCGTTTGGATCTGTGTATTCAGCGTCGTTTACTTACTGGGAGTTCTCTAATGAGTAGTCATGAGCATAATGCTGCTGGTGCGTCACACGGTAACTTTAAGCAATACACTGTAGGTTTTATTCTATCTGTTATTCTTACCATCATCCCATTCGGGATGGTGATGGCAGGTGGTTTTAGCCGCGGTCTTTTAGTTACAGTGATTGCAATTACTGCCGTTGCTCAGGTTCTTGTACAGCTTGTGTACTTCTTACACATGAATACATCATCTGAACAACGTTGGAATATGATTGCATTTATCTACACAATCCTATGTATCGCTGTACTTTTAATCGGTTCTGTGTGGATTATGAATTACCTTCACTACAATATGATGATCTAAACTGATTGTCATGTTGAGAAAGTATTTATTCCTGACTAAACCAGGAATTCTCTTCGGTAATTTCATTACCACCTTGGGCGGCTTCTTCTTAGCCGCCCAAGGCTCTATAGACATCTTATTATTATTGCTCACTCTTATTGGAACAACGTTAGTTGTTGCTTCAGGTTGTGTCGTCAATAATGTTATTGATCAAGATATTGATACAAAGATGCAGCGCACTCAAAACCGCGCCCTTGTTAAAAAAACCATCTCTCCTACTGTTGCACTTATATATGCATTCGTACTTGGATTAATTGGTTTTGGCATTTTGTGGTTTGGTGTAAATGGCTACGCATTTTTGTTTGCAGTAATTGGTTTTGTTGTCTATGTCGGTTTTTATAGCTTGTGGACCAAACGTACCTCAATCCATCAAACCGTTATTGGTAGTATCTCCGGAGCGAGTCCTCCTGTTATTGGTTATACAGCAGTAACTCATCAATTTGATGTGGCAGCCTTGCTTTTGTTTTTAGCATACGGTTTATGGCAAATGCCCCACTCTTGGGCAATTGCAATTTATCGTTTTGATGATTACAAAAATGCGGGAATTCCAATCTTGCCTGTAGCACGTTCTATTTATCGTACGAAAATTGAATGTGTAATATATATCCTGTTATTTGCAGCTGTTTTGAATGGGTTATATTGTTTTGGTTATACCAATGTATTCTTTTTAATTACCTTTAATGCTTTGACTGCATACTGGTTCTATTTATCGATTATTGGATTCAAAGCCGAAAACGACCAACTATGGGCTAAACGTTTTTTCCTCTACTCGGTCATACTAATTACCCTGTTAAGTTTGAGCTTTAGCTTTACCTATCAATCCCCTGCTCCAAATCTTCCTCTCTTTTAATTAAGGGAGGATTTCCTCCTCAAAAACAACTTTTTATATTTCTTATCAAAAGATTTGTTTTTAGTCTAATTTTTACCTATAATTCAGCCTTCGCATTTTTTGCGACGTAGCTATTATTATTTTAGCTATGACTCCTTGCTTCTAATTTTTTAGGGGCTGTTTAAACCGTAAGGAGCTGACAATGCGTCATTACGAAATCGTACTTTTGGTACATCCAGACCAAAGCGATCAAGTTGTAGGTATGGTTGAACGCTATATCTCTCAGATCAAAGAAGCTGATGGTCAAATTCACCGTTTAGAAGATTGGGGCCGTCGTCAATTGGCTTACCCAATTAACAAAATTCACAAAGCGCACTACATTCTTATGAATGTTGAATGTGGTCAAACTACGCTTGATGAGTTAGAAGAATTATTCCGTTATAACGACGCGATCATTCGTAACCTTATCATCCGTCGTGAACACGCAATCACTGAAGAGTCATTGCTTGCTAAGAGTGCTGAAGAAAAGCGTGCGCGTAAAGCTCAACGTGAAGAAGCACAGCAAGTTGCTCAAGAAGCTGAATAAGGAGAACATCAATGGCACGTTTTTACCGTCGTCGCAAGTTCTGCCGCTTTACAGCTGAGAATGTTGCGTACATCGACTACAAAGATATCGACACTTTAAAACAGTACATCACTGAAAACGGCAAGATTGTTCCTAGCCGTATCACTGGTACTAAAGCTCGTTATCAACGTCAATTAGCACTTGCTATCAAACAAGCTCGCTATTTGTCTTTGATTCCGTACACTGACAACCATAAGTGAGGTGATCTGTGGACGTTATCTTATTACAACGCATTAAGAACCTTGGTAAATTAGGCGATAAAGTATCAGTTAAAGCTGGTTACGGCCGTAACTTCCTTATCCCTCAAGGTAAAGCAGTTGCAGCTACTGAAGCTAACACTGCTGCTTTCGAAGCTCGTCGTGCTGAACTTGAGAAGCAAGAAGCTGAAGTTTTAGCTGCTGCTCAAGCACGTGCTGAACAATTGAACGAAGTTAACATCGTTATCACTGCTAAAGCTGGTGACGAAGGTAAACTCTTCGGTTCTATCGGTACTCGTGACATCGCTGACGCGTTAACGAATGCTGGTCTTACAGTTGACCGTGCAGAAGTTCGTTTACCAAACGGTGCGCTTCGTCACACTGGTGAATTCAACATCGCAATCCAATTGCATCATGATGTTGTTGCAGAAGTTCTCGTTACTATCGTATCTGAGTAATTTCTCATCAAAAAAAGAGCATGCTCACGCATGCTCTTTTTTTATCTCTTAAATTTATGCAATAAAATTAGATATATTAATTCCTGATCAGTTCTTCAGTTTAATTGGTTTTTTAATTAGGTAGTTTATTTATTTTTGTTTTAAGATAGTTCTCGGCTTAAAACCCTTTTTTGTGCACACATTTTATCATCAGGTCTAATTATGTCTCAGGCGAATGCCACTTCTTTAACGCTTTCATCTCCAACAGAAAATAAGACGAGTGAATCAGGCCAACTTAAAGAGTTTCGCACTCCCCCACACAATTTAGCCATCGAGCAAGCTGTGCTTGCTGCGCTGATGACCGTTGCTGAATCTTTTGAGCAAGTCAGTGATCTCCTCAAAGAAAATGATTTTTATGCCACTCGTCATAAATATATTTATCGCGCGATTGAAAAACTAGCACAGGAAAATTCACCGTACGATGCGGTCTTAGTGAATGACTGGCTTTTAAAACAAAATTTACTTAGTGCAATCGGTGGCGAAGAATATTTGATGCAGCTTATGGCTGATTCACCATCGAGTTTCTATAACCTTGAAACTTATGCAACTAAAATTAAAGAATTTTCCACCCTGCGTAGCATGATTAAAGTCAGTACTGAAATTTTACAGAATGCTTATGACACAAAAGGTCGCGGTGTTAGTGAAATTTTAGATTTGGCTGAAACCAGTATCTTCTCTTTAGCAGAACAGCATAATAACAATAAGAAAGATTCTGGCCCTAAAGCAATTAGCTCTGTAACTGCTGACGTTATTAGCAAACTTGATGAGCTTTCAAAACTTGATGGAAATATTACGGGTTTAACCACAGGCTTCTTAGAACTTGATAATAAAACTTCCGGTATGCAACCTGGAGATTTAATTATTGTCGCTGCACGTCCATCTATGGGTAAAACTACATTTGCAATGAACTTGGTTGAAAGCGTCTTACAATACAACCAACTCCCTGCTCTGGTATTTTCTATGGAGATGCCAGCAGACTCAATTGCAATGCGTCTAATTTCGGCAATGGGTAAAGTTCACCAAGGACATTTACGTTCTGGTAACTTAGATGCCGATGAATGGACTAAAGTTACAGGTACCATCCTGCAACTTCAGCAAATGCATTTGTATATTGATGACTCGTCAGCCTTACCTCCAACCGAACTCCGTGCCCGTGCTCGCCGCGTTGCCAAAATGCATGATGGCAAAATCGGCTGTATCATGGTCGACTATTTACAGCTCATGAAAGTTCCGGGTATGGGTGACAACCGTGTTGGCGAGATCTCGGAAATTTCACGTAGCTTAAAAGCTTTAGCTAAAGAAATGAACTGCCCTGTGATTGCACTATCTCAGCTTAACCGAAGTCTGGAAAACCGACCAAACAAGCGCCCAGTAATGTCTGACTTACGTGAATCGGGTGCGATTGAGCAGGATGCCGACTTAATCATGTTCATTTACCGTGACGAAGTCTATAACAAAGAATCTAAAGAAGCAGGTACCGCAGAAATTATCATCGGTAAACAGCGTAATGGTCCAATTGGTACTGTTCGTCTTGCCTTTGAAGGTCAATATACCCGATTTAGTAATCTCTCTCCTGAGTATTACAGCCAATATGATGATGAAGAATAAACTCTATCTCTAGCCCAAAGGAGTAAATGAGGGTGCGTCAAGCAACAGTTTATATTGATCGCCAAGCGCTTCAATATAATTTAAACCGTGTCAAACAACTCGCAGCAAATTCAAAAATCGTAAGTATGGTAAAAGCTAATGCTTACGGACATGGAGTCAAAGACTGTTTAGCAGCCTTAAATACCTCAGATGCCTTTGGTGTCGCCTGTCTACAAGAAGGCTTAGAAATCCGACAACTCGGATTCAAGCAACCCGTGACTTTAATTGAGGGAGTATTTTCTGAAGATGAAATGCCTATCGCAATTGAAGAAAAATTTGAATGTGTAATTCACCATCAACAACAGTTTGAGTGGTTAATTAAACATAAACAAGCCTATATCGCTCAAGGCTTAAAAGTTTGGGTTAAGCTAAATAGCGGTATGAACCGTTTAGGCTTTAAGAATCCAGAAATTATTGAAGTAATTAAAACCTTAAAATCTGAAGGTTTTACATGTGTACTCGCGATGCATTTTGCAAACGCAGATGTAGACCATCCATTAAACGAACAGCAAAAACAGCAATTTTTGCATGTTAAACAAGCTTGTGATCCAGTTTTAGCATCTTGCTGTAATTCAGCTGCTATTTTTAAATGGCCAGAACTGAATTTTGACTATGTACGGCCGGGTATTATGCTCTACGGTGCTTCACCTTTTGCAGATAAAACAGTGCATGAGCTTGATTTAAAACCAGTCATGACTTTCACAGCAGAAGTTATCGCGTTAAATTATATTCAAGCTGGTGAACATGTTGGTTATGGTTCTACTTTTTGCGCTCAAAAGGCTATGGATATCGCAATAGTTTCTATTGGATACGGGGATGGTTATCCACGAGCTTATATAAAGCAAAACTTTGTTGCTATTGATGGCAAACTTTGTCCAGTAGTTGGTCGTGTAAGTATGGACATGATTGCAATTGATGTCACAAATACTCAAGTAAAGCTTGGTACCCAAGTTGAACTTTGGGGCAATCAACGTTTGGTTGATGATGTCGCTGAAGCAAACGGCACAATTGGTTATGAACTACTTTGCCGCTTAAGTACTCGTCCAGTCCGTCAAAGCTCTTAATAATTGAATAAATAAAAAATCCAAGCTTGCTTGGATTTTTTATTTGAAGTCACTTTTAACGCCAGTAATCATCTGTAGGTTTTGGCATTTCTTGTAAACCACGGCGCAAAGTATCCGACCATTGCCGACTAATTTGTGAAAAATACGGATCGTCTTCACTAATTCGTTTACCCATAGGGATCACAAAACTGTCTTTACTATAGACCAGCGCATCTAATGGCAAACCTACCGAAACATTAGAACGTAGTGTTGAGTCAAATGAGATTAAACTACAACGCAGTGCATCATCCAACGGCATCGCATAATATAAAGCACGATCTAAAATAGGCTTACCATATTTACTTTCACCAATTTGAAAGTAAGGTGTGTCCGTTGTAGCACAAATAAAATTACCTTGCGGATAAACATTATAAAGCTGCATATCGCCGCCTTTGATTTGCCCACCCACCAAAATACTACAAGCATAATTCATTTGTTCTTGAGTATCTGAGCTAATATCTTCTAAAACATTTTTTAAAGTTTTACCCACTAAATCAGCCACTTCAAACATTGTATTAATGCTATATAAATTAGGCTCTTGCTGCAAAGTAAGCGCATTTTGCAAATGCCCAATAACCGCTTGTGTCGTTGCTAAATTACCTGCTGTTTGCAAGGCAATAAACCGCTCTCCCGTCACACCAAAAGTATGCAATTTACGAAACACAGAAATATGATCGACCCCGGCATTAGTTCGAGTGTCACTTATAAACACCAAACCCTGTTCTAATCTCAGCGCACAACAATAGGTCATTTCGTTCTCTTTACATTCAACAAGCCAGCACTTGAACCACAGACATCATATTTTCACTACCACCTTGCTCTCGCACCCCCCGAATTGGGGCAACATCAAGATAGTCCCGTCCAACTGCCAGATAAATATGATGCTTTGGCGTAAACAATTGATTGCTTACATCAAAACAATACCACTGATTATCTAAAAATACCTCCGCCCAAGCGTGACTGGCAAGGTGCGGATAGTTTTGATCAAATAGGTAACCAGAGACATAGCGTGCTGGTAATTGTAACGCACGACACATAGCGATTAAAACATGTGCATGATCTTGGCATACCCCTTGAGCTGTGTGAAAAGCTTGTGTAGCAGTGGTATGAACAGATGTACTATCTGGTTGATATGGCATCTTTTGCAAAATATTTTCGCTAAGCAAGGCAATATGCTGTCGATCTTTAACAGTTACAATTTTCTGGGCAAAATCCAACATTTCAGAATCATATTTAGTCACTTCTGTACTTTGAAGAAATAGATTGGTTGGTATAGGTACATCTACCCCACCTATTTCTGTATTTAGAAGCTCTACAATACCCTGCGCCATGAAAGTGAGATGTTGATATTCATAACGCTGAGTAGCAGTTAACCAGACATTATTAAAAATATCTTTTTTCAGTGTTTTATCACCTGGAACGCTGATTGCCCAATTTACAACATGTTGATGCAGCGATGTTTGAGGCATCATTTTAATATACTGAATGCTGTTTTTCGCAGTTTCAGTATAGTTATAATGTGTTTGATGATTAACCATCAATTTCATAATCATGCCTCGAACATATATTCCAGCTGCTGAGTAAAATTATAATAAGCATCCCAAGTCGGATGATCTTTTAATAATTGCCACGATTGATTAAGTCTATTCCACCCTAAATCATTCAACCGTTGAAGTAATTTATCTAGCTCCTGTAAAAGACCTGTAAGATCTTGCTGAAAACGTAGTTGTATATCGAATTGTTCTATCTTTTGTCCTAAATGTAAGAATAACGCTATATCTTCATGTTCAGCATCGAGTATTTGATTACATTTAGTTAGAGCCTGTCTTAATGAATTAGGATGAGCTTGAATAGACTTAATCGCATGATTCAATTCCGCATAAGCGCTCGAAGATAATATTCCTCTTAACTCCTGAATATTATCTTTAGCAATAACGAATTGGTTCAGTAACGAATATGTTTGTTTCGTATCTAACATATAGCAATTCAGTAATTCTGCTTGATCAATGACCAGCCCAAATGCTGCTGCAAATTGAGTTGCTTTTTCATCATCTGTAAATGGCAAGTGTGATACAGCAAATTTAATCCGCATTAAATAACGGCCCAACCAATAAATGTGGTGTGCACTCGAATTGAGTAAAACCATAAATGTCCTCTTTAACCAGCCATTAGGAATGTAGCGTTTCAACGACCCATGTATCTTTAATACCTCCCCCTTGTGAGGAGTTTACGACTAAAGATCCTGCCTGCATGGCAACTCGGGTTAAGCCTCCGGGCACAATTTCTGTGCGATATGGAGAACTCAATACAAACGGGCGTAGGTCGATGTGGCGCTCAGCCACTCCTGATGTTGTTAAAGTCGGTGCAACAGATAAAGCTAAAGTTGGCTGTGCAATATATTCGTGAGGTGTAGCAATCAGTTTTTGTCTAAATTCATCAATTTCACATGAGCTCGCCTTAGGACCAATTAACATGCCATAGCCACCAGACCCTTGAGCTTCCTTAATCACTAATTGATCTAGATGGGCTAGCACATAGTCTAAATGTTCTTTTTCACGGCACTGATAAGTGGGTACATTTTTCAGAATTGGTGTTTCCCCCAAATAATATTGAATCATCTGGTCAACATATGGATAAATCGACTTATCGTCAGCTACTCCAGTACCAGGTGCGTTAGCAATCACTACATTTTTCTGTAAATAAGCAGACATTAGGCCCGCTACACCTAACGCACTATCAGGTCTAAACGCAAGCGGATCTAAAAAATCATCATCTAAACGGCGATAAATCACATCAACTTTTTGACGTCCCCGAATCGTTTTTACAAAAACTTGATCATTTTCTACGAATAAATCTCGATTATTGACCAGTGGCACATCCATTTCACGTGCTAAAAAGGCATGTTCATAATAAGCACTGTTAAATCGCCCTGGGGTTAAAACCACAATAAAAGGGCGATCAACATCTGAATTTTCTTGAAGTATTTCTTTTAATAAGCTTGGGTAGTGTTCAATTCCTTGTAAATTATTAGCAGCACAAAGCTCTGGCATAAGTTTCTGGCTAATATTTCTACTTTCAATCATATACGATACGCCAGAAGGTGTTCTTAAATTATCTTCCAGTACGAAAAACTCCCCTTCACCGTCACGAATAATATCTATCCCACTAATTTGAGAATAAATTTTACCTTTAAGCGTATGTTTGAGCATATGTGGCTGAAAAGCTTCATGACAAATAATCTGACTTTCTGGAATTAACTGTTCCTTTAAAATATGCTGCCCATGATAAATATCATCTAAAAAGTAATTTAAAGCTTTCACTCGCTGTGCACAGCCAGCGGCTATTTTCTCCCATTGTTTTTTTTCGATTACTCTTGGAATTAAGTCAAAAGGAATTGTTCGCTCTGCACCCTCTTTATCACCGTACACATTAAATGTAATACCGTGATAGAGAAAATGTTGTTTGGCCTCCGTATTTAACTGTTTAAGCTCATCTAAAGTGCGAATGCTCAACCATTGCTCAATTTTTTTAGAAGCGGCACCGTTAGATGTCACATCATCTAGCATTTCGTTAAAAAACTGCGATTTTAGCTGTTCAAATAAGTTCGTCTGTACCGAAAGATTTTCTATAAACGAAGTTTGGTTAAGTAATGCCTTGGTCGCCTGCTCTTGTAAAAAATAATCAATATCGGCTTGTAGGTCTTTCTCTTGTTCTGACATAGCAACCTCGTCTTATCATTTATCTATATTTCATTTTTAAATAAGCAATTTCAGTGCCACTTATATATCTATAATGCTTATTGGCTTTCTTTGTTATAACTTTCTTCTAAATTTTAGCATTGATTGTAAAAGTAGCTATAAACCGAATCTGACAAACTTGCTAAATGTGTAAAGTTTTTTTATTGTGTTGACACCAAAGCAATTGGATATAGATGTATTACGCTTATGTCTGTAATAGAAAAAGAAACTTCAAATAGTTTATATCGCCAGTGGCAGATTCTATCTCGCCTTCCTACCGGTAAATGGATCGGGACTCGAGAATTGCAAGAAATGCTTGAGCGTGAAGGTATTGAAATCAGTTTAAGGACAATTCAGCGTGATTTAAATCAAATTGCTCAGCGTTTTCCAATTGAAAGTAACAAAGCTGTGCCTCAAGGCTGGCGTTGGCAATCAGATGCACCAATTCAAAGCTTACCGCATATGACAAGTTCTCAAGCTGTAACCTTTATGATGGTTGAAGAACATCTTAAACATTTGCTCCCACCAAGCCTACTTGATGAGATGGGACCTTGGTTTGATTTAGCAAAACGCAGTCTTTCTACACAAAATAATGTAAGGCAATGGATTAATCGTGTGCGGATTGTGCCAGCAAGCCAACCACTCATTCCACCTGTAGTCGACCGTGCTGCTCAACAGGCAATTTATGAAGGTTTATTACAAGACAAACAAATTGAATGCGTTTATCAGGCACGCGTAAATCAAGGTGAAGATAAAACTTATATTTTAAATCCACTCGCGCTGGTCCAAAAAGGTGCTGTTATTTACTTAATTTGCACCCGACACGACAAAACTGAAGTGCAAACCTTTGCTCTACACCGCTTCAAATCCGCTAAGGTTTTAGAAAGTCGTGCGCTCCATCCCGTTAATTTTGATATTGACCATTATATTGACTCGGGTGCTTTAGGCTTTAGAGTAGATTACAACCAGCCTACGGAGTCTATTCAACTCACCTTAACCATGACCGAACAAACTGCCAAAACTTTTTATGAAAGTCAGTTAAGTAAAGACCAGACTATTACTCCAATTGAAGAAAACATTGTCGAAGTTACGGCGACTGTTCCTTTTACGTCTCAACTCGTCTGGTGGTTACGAAGTTTCGGTAAAAAGTTGCTCCATATTGAACCAGTTCAAGTACACAATGCAGTACGAGAAAT
Source organism: Acinetobacter sp. ABJ-A23_2 (assembly GCF_044538765.1). Lineage (NCBI taxonomy): Bacteria > Pseudomonadati > Pseudomonadota > Gammaproteobacteria > Moraxellales > Moraxellaceae > Acinetobacter > Acinetobacter sp. ABJ-A23_2. The sequence goes on along the minus strand of NZ_JBIUCP010000045.1, from coordinate 12,616 downwards.
CGAAACTGAGAGCAAATAATCAGTAGATATAAAAAAGAGAACCATATGGTTCTCTTTAGATTTTGAATTGTAATTTTCTTAATTTTATATTGGCATTTATACTTTTATTTATTTTCAGATCAATATGTTCTCCCCCATCAAAACTGATCTGCTTCTTCTGCGCTATATTGAACATGAGCATTGGCATGCCAAATCATATCCATTGTAGCGAATTGATTTCATTGTCATGTTTAAAGCCCTCTTGTTTGAACGTGAATTCAATATAACCTTAGCTTTTAAACATGTGAAATAAGAAAAAAAGGTAGTGAAATCTATTTTCTTCCTTAGGAAGTTTTAATATATTTTTTGATCAGAAAATAAAAAAGCCCAGTCTTAACTGGGCTTTTTTATATACTTAAATGATTAAGCTGTTTTTTTCATCATGTTATTTTTACGAATCGTGATCATTACTAGCTGAACAGCGGCTGGAGTAACACCAGGAATACGGCTCGCTTGAGCTAATGTTTCCGGACGAACAGTTTTTAACTTCTGAGTAATTTCACGAGATAAACCAGAAACGACATCATAGTCAAAATCGGCAGGAATTTTAGTTTCTTCAAGACGCTTTAATTGAGCTACATCTTCATGCTGACGGTTAATATAACCTTCGTATTTAACAGCGATCTCGATTTGCTCACCAACTTGTTCTGAAACTTCTGAACCCGTAAGTTCTGCAATTTGAGCAAAATTAATATTAGGACGTTTGAGCAAATCAATTGCACTACATTCTTTACTCAAGTCAGCACCAGTCATTTCGACAAACTTTTTACCCATTGGGTTATTAGGCGCTGCCCACAAATGCTGTAGACGCGATGTTTCACGCTCAACTGCTTCCATTTTTTCACAATAAGCAGCCCAACGAACATCATCAACCAAACCAAGCTCACGACCAATAGTTGTTAAACGTTGATCTGCATTGTCTTCACGTAACATCAAACGGTATTCCGCACGTGAAGTAAACATACGGTATGGTTCTTTTGTACCCAAAGTAATCAAGTCATCAACCAATACGCCCATATAAGCTTGGTCACGTTTAGGTGTCCATTCTTCTTGTTCCCATGCACGACGTGCAGCATTTAAACCTGCAAGCAAACCTTGAGCACCCGCTTCTTCATAACCGGTAGTACCATTAATTTGCCCAGCAAAATACAAACCGTTAATTGCTTTGGTTTCTAGGGTAAATTTCAATGCTTGTGGATTGAAATAGTCATATTCGATTGCATAACCCGGACGTAGGATATGAGCATTTTCCATACCACGAATTGAACGTACAAGCTCAAACTGAACATCAAATGGTAATGAAGTCGAAATACCATTTGGATAAAGCTCATGTGTATCTAGGCCTTCAGGCTCTAAAAATACCTGATGCGAGTCTTTATCAGAGAAACGATGAATCTTGTCTTCAATTGAAGGGCAGTAACGTGGACCTACACCTTCAATGACACCTGTATACATTGGTGAACGGTCTAAACCGCCACGAATAATGTCATGCGTTTTTTCATTGGTGTGAGTGATATAGCAGTTCACTTGTTCAGGGTGCATTGAAGCATCCCCCATAAATGACATCACTGGAGACGGGAAGTCACCTGGTTGTGGTGTCATAACAGAGAAATCAACTGAACGGGCATCAATACGCGGTGGAGTACCTGTTTTTAAACGACCTACTGGTAGTTTTAATTCACGCAGACGTTGAGCAAGAGCAATAGAAGGAGGATCTCCTGCACGACCACCACTTGATTTTTCTAAACCAACGTGAATAACACCACCCAAGAATGTACCTGTAGTCAACACAACAGTTTTTGCATCAAAGCGAATACCCATTTGGGTAACAACACCCTTAACAGTATCACCTTCAACAATCAGGTCATCGGCCGCTTGTTGGAAAATATCAAGATTTGCTTGGTTTTCCAAAGTCTCACGAATCGCAGCTTTATAGCGAACACGGTCAGCCTGAGCACGCGTTGCACGTACTGCCGCACCCTTACGCGAGTTTAAAATACGGAATTGAATACCACCTTTATCGGCAGCCAAAGCCATTGCGCCGCCAAGTGCATCAATTTCACGAACTAAGTGTGATTTACCAATACCACCAATTGCTGGGTTACAGCTCATCTGACCCAAAGTCTCAATGTTATGGGTCAAAAGCAAAGTCTGTCGTCCCATACGCGCCGCAGCAAGTGCCGCTTCCGTACCTGCGTGACCGCCACCGATAACGATAACATCATAAACTTTAGGATAGTGCATGAGTACAAAAACACCAGAAAAAAAAGACGGAACATTATAGCAAAATTATCTGCTTATTGATGTACATAATTACAAAATTGTCATCACATGATTTACGCTACACCACATGTTTTGACATTTTGTTGCATGAATTCAATACAAAGTGAATGTTTTTTCAAATATTTCATTTTAGAATAAAAATTGTACAGCACTTCTATGACTTTAAAACTAACGCAACTAGAAGGAACACAAAATGAAAAGTACCATGTTAAAAATCTTAACCGCATCTCTCCTTTGTTTTTCAGGCGTAACGTTGACCCACGCTGCGACTAATCATACTGCTAAATCGACTCATACTGCTAAAACAACTAAGCATGCTGCAGAGTCAGGTACATCAGTAACGCAAAAAGAACTGAGAGCTTGTGCTAAAAAACGTCAGGGCGAATGGGTGTCTTACAGCCATAATGGGGTAACCTTTAATGGTACTTGCCAACCAAATGAAAATGGTAAATTACAATTTAAAGCCCCTGCTCCTTAATATAGTTTTGACTTAAGGTATAAAGAAACCAGTTTATTTTCTTTTATACCAGATCATCATTTTCAAAAGCGGTCCATTAAAGATGGGCCGTTTTCTTTTTTAAAGCCTTCTAGTCAGCTACAATATGCCTTTAAATAAAATTTTAGGTCCTTTTCGTGAAGTGGTTACAAATACACATTACCGTTGATCAAGAACAAGTTGAATTCACAGAAACACTATTAATGTCTCTAGGTGCGGTAAGCGTAACTCTGGATGATGCCGAAGATCAGGCTCTACTTGAACCATTACCAGGTGAAACACCTTTATGGAATAAAGTCATTGTTACAGGTATCTATCAACAAGACGAACAAGACCCAATTGATGTTGATACTTTAGAAGCCTTCTTAAAAGCTCAGCTTCCAAATGTACCTATGCGTCATGAAGAACTTGAAGACCAAGTTTGGGAACGTGCATGGATGGATTATTATGAACCGATTCAAATTGGGGAAAAATTCTGGATCGTGCCAGAATGGTTAGAACCACCAGAAGCAGATGCGACCAATATTAAACTTGATCCAGGCCTTGCTTTTGGTACAGGCAACCATGCAAGTACATTCTTATGCTTACAATGGTTAGGTAAAACCGATGTAAAAGATAAGATCGTCATTGATTATGGCTGTGGTTCAGGCATTTTAGGTGTTGCAGCTTTATTATTAGGCGCTAAAAAAGTATTTGCGACAGATATCGACCCACAAGCAGTTTTAGCAACAAAACAAAATGCTGAACTTAATGGGGTATTAGATCGCCTATATGTTGGCCTTCCTGAAGAGTTTGATCAAGAATTCAAACCTCAACAAGCAGACGTTTTGGTGGCAAATATTTTAGCGGGACCATTAATGGCACTTGCGCCAGAGTTTGCAAAATTACTTAAATCTGATGGTGAGTTCGCACTTGCTGGTGTAATTGAAGAGCAAGTAGCTGATGTTTCAGGTGTTTATTCTGAATTTTTTGATATATTAGACGTCGAAAAGCGCGAAGAAAACTGGTGTCGCATATCAGGAAAACGCAAAACAATAAATTGAGACTATTTAACTCATGAATGAAAAACAAACCCGCTGCCCTAAATGTTTAACAGTTTATAAAGTTTCTCTGACCCAGTTAACTGTTGCTCAGGGCATGGTTTGTTGCCCTAAATGTAATTTAAATTTTAATGCTCTAACCAACTTAGTTAATGTTGAACTTCCAGAAGCAACAAATTCCTCTGTTTTAGCTGACGGCTCGATTCAAACACGATATATGACTCATTCACATGTGTTAGATATCTTTGATCAAAAAGTTGAAAACTCTAATATTGATCTTTTGACGTATTTAAATAATTTAAATTACTTCCATAACGAGCCAATCAATGCACTCCCCAACCTCAACTTAGCTGAACAAGCAACTTCACCTGAACAAGATAACGGTAAAAAGCATAGCTGGTTGTACTATACACTTTGGAGTTCTGCGAATCTGATACTGATTTTGGTTTTTACTTTTCAGATTCTCTGGTTCAACCCGAAACTCATGCAGCAGAGTCCTGCTATTAGCCATGCATTTAATTATGTCTGTCAAATATTGCACTGCAGTAAGTCAACTGAACAATATCAACTTCTTTATATAGAAAAGGTAAAACTACGCAGAGTTGATACAGAACATACCCAATTTTCTGGTGTTCTAATCAATCAAAATAATAAAAGTATTGAGTTGCCTAATCTAAAACTAAGTTTTGGCAAAGAAGACGAGCAAGAAGAAATCATTTTTCAACCGCAGGAATATTTGGTTGAGAATTTACGTGGCATTCAACGCATCCCTACTAATACACCTTTTAGATTTCAATTTGATTTAAATAAAAGCAAAAAAAGCCTAGTAAATTATCGATTAGAAATTGTCCACCCCTAAATTGTAAAAAAAGTGAAAAAAAATTAAAAAAAAATGCAGTTAATTTGCTCACTTTTTCCTAGACAATGGTATGATACGCGCCACGAAAGCTTTGACTCATATACTCCTCGCTCTCAATTCAAAAAATATACTGTTAAGCATGTGTGCTTTTCTACATTAAGCACATAGCCTAACTTTTTTTGTTTTTGAGGGGGCTGTAACAAATATTTAACTATTGTTACGCTTATTTTTTACTCAATACGAAGAATTATGGCAAGCTAATTGTTCTTATGTTTTAGAGTCACTGTTTTAGGATCTAAAACAGGACTCCGTATTTTTAGACCACATTTATATACTACTTTACCCAAGCTAGTATTTGATTTTCGGATTAACTCGCATGAATAGCAAATCTCCTATTTTTACTGCACAATCTGATGTTGCTCTTCGCATCCACGTGGATCGCGCAGTTCGTCATTATTTTGCACAATTGCAAGGTGAGCAACCATCTCAGGTATATGACATGGTGCTAGCAGAAATGGAGAAACCTCTTTTATCTGTAGTTCTTGAATATACTCGTGGCAACCAAACACGTGCCGCAGAAATTCTTGGACTAAACCGCGGCACTTTACGCAAAAAGTTAAAAGCTCACGGTTTAATGAGTGAATAAATGATAAAATGCTCACGACGTCGTGGGCATTTTTTTATGCTTCTAATTGGTTTTAATCCGTAGACTTGAAATTGTTGACTTGAACATCATGACTATTAAACGTGCTTTGATTTCTGTATCAGACAAAACAGGAATTGTCGAATTTGCTCAAAACCTTGCAGCTTTAGGGGTAGAATTATTATCTACAGGCGGCACATATAAGTTGCTTAAAGATAATAACATTGCTGTTGTTGAAGTATCTGAACATACTGGTTTCCCAGAAATGATGGATGGCCGTGTAAAAACACTACATCCAAAAATTCATGGCGGCATTTTAGCTCGTCGTGGTCTAGACGAAGCAGTTATGCAAGAACACAACATTGATCCAATCGATCTAGTTGTAGTTAACCTTTATCCATTTGCAGCTACAGTTGCTAAACCGAACTGTTCACTTGCTGATGCGATCGAAAATATCGACATCGGCGGTCCAACAATGGTGCGTGCTGCTGCTAAAAACCACGCTTCTGTGGGTATTGTTGTAAATGCTTCAGATTACGATACAGTGATTAACGAATTAAAAGCTGCTGGTTCACTTTCTTATGAAACACGCTTCGATTTAGCTGTTAAAGCATTTGAACATACAGCTCAATATGATGGCATGATTGCTTCTTACTTAGGCGCTCGCGTTGGTAAGACCGAAGGTGAAGCTGATTTATTCCCTCGTACGTTCAACACTCAATTAAACAAAGCACAAGATTTACGTTACGGTGAAAACCCACACCAATCTGCTGCTTTCTATGTTGAAGCAAACGCAAAAGAAGCTTCTGTTTCTACAGCAAAACAATTACAAGGCAAAGAATTGTCTTATAACAACATTGCTGACACAGATGCTGCACTTGAATGTGTTAAATCATTTGCTAAACCAGCTTGTGTAATCGTAAAACATGCTAACCCTTGTGGTGTTGCGGTTTCTTTAGACGGCATTAAAGCTGCTTATGATTTAGCTTATGCAACAGATCCAGAATCTGCTTTCGGTGGCATTATTGCATTTAACCGAGAGTTAGATGTTGCAACTGCTCAAGCAATTGTTGATCGTCAATTCGTTGAAGTTATTATTGCTCCAAGCATTGCTGATGGCGTACTTGAAGTAACTGGTGCGAAGAAAAATGTTCGTGTTTTAGTATGTGGCGAATTACCTGCAATTGATGCACGTGCTCCACAACTTGACTATAAACGCGTTAACGGTGGCTTACTTGTTCAAGACCAAGACTTGGGCATGATCACTAAAGATGATCTTAAAGTTGTTACTAAAATTGCTCCAACTGAACAAGAAATTGATGACCTTATTTTCGCATGGAAAGTTGCGAAATATGTAAAATCAAACGCTATTGTTTATGCAAAAAACCGTCAAACTATTGGTGTAGGCGCGGGTCAAATGAGCCGTGTTAACTCAGCGCGTATTGCTGCAATTAAAGCAGAACATGCTGGTTTGGTTGTTGAAGGCGCTGTTATGGCATCTGATGCATTCTTCCCGTTCCGTGACGGTATTGATAATGCGGCTAAAGCTGGCATTAAATGCATTATTCAACCAGGTGGTTCTATGCGTGATGAAGAAGTCATTGCAGCAGCTGATGAAGCTGGTATTGCAATGGTCTTCACTGGTATGCGCCATTTCCGCCACTAATTTAAATTTAGTCCTCCCTAACCCTCCTTTTATTCAGGAGGGTTTTCCACAATAATGGAACTATCTCTCCACTTCGAGAAATAGAGGGGGATGAAAAAGGATTAAAGTTAAGGAACAAATTAAAAATGAATATTTTAGTTTTAGGTAGTGGTGGTCGTGAGCATGCTTTAGCATGGAAAATCGCGCAAGATACCAAAGTGACTCAAGTTTTTGTTGCACCTGGTAATGCTGGAACTGCAACTGAAGAAAAATGCGTTAACGTTCAACTTGATATTTTAGACAACCCAGCAATTATTGCTTTTGCTAAAGAAAATAATGTTGAACTCGTTGTTGTTGGTCCAGAAGCACCATTAGTAAATGGTGTAGTAGATGCTGCACGTGAAGCTGATGTAAAAATTTGGGGTCCGACTCAATATGCAGCACAACTTGAAGGCTCAAAAGCATTTGCTAAGCATTTTTTAAAACGCCATAACATTCCAACTGCTTTTTACGATGTATTTACTGAAGTTGATGCAGCGAAAGCTTACGTTGAAAAAAATGGTGCACCAATCGTTATTAAAGCTGACGGCCTTGCTGCTGGTAAAGGCGTAATCGTTGCAATGACCAACGAAGAGGCTTTTGCAGCGATTGATGACATGCTTGCAGGTAATAAGTTTGGTGATGCTGGTTCGCGTGTTGTAATTGAACAGTTCCTTGCTGGTGAAGAAGCTTCTTTCATTTGTATGATTGATGGCAAAAATATTTTACCAATGGCAACTTCACAAGATCACAAACGTATTTTTGAAGGTGACCAAGGTCCAAACACAGGCGGAATGGGTGCCTACTCTCCTGCCCCAGTTGTAACTCCAGATGTTTTTGAGCGCGTAATGACTGAAATTATGCGTCCAACTGTTGATGGTATGGCGGCTGATGGACATGTTTACACTGGTTTCTTATATGCTGGTTTAATGATTGATGAGCAAGGTCAACCACGTGTAATTGAATTTAACTGCCGTTTTGGTGACCCTGAAACTCAACCAATCATGATGCGCTTAAAGTCATCTCTTGTTGATTTGGTTGAAGCAGGTATTGCAGGTAATTTACCAAAAGAAGCTGAGTGGGATGAGCGTAAGTCAATCGGTGTTGTACTTGCAGCAGAAGGATACCCAGATAGCGTACGTAAAGGCGATGTGATTTCTGGTATCGGCCAATCACCTGAAGATACTAAAATCTTCCATGCAGGTACTGCAACTCGTGAAGATGGCCACATTGTGACTTCTGGTGGACGTGTACTTTGCGTAACTGCTTTAGGTGACAGCGTTCTTGAAGCACAAATTAATGCTTTAGAAGTATGCGGCCAAGTAACTTTCACAGGTATGCAATACCGTAGTGACATCGGTTACCGCGCGATTGCACGTGAAAAAGCTGAATAAAAGTTAGCAAAAAAAAGCTTCCTATTTAGGGAGCTTTTTTATTTTGTACACCAATAAAAGAAAATGATATAAATTTTTATAAGATTTATTAAGATATCAACAAATAGAAAAAAGCCCTCTATATCAACTACATTTTTATTGCTATCATTAGTACATAGTTGTAACTGTCATCAGACACTGCTGTTTTAATAATTTCCATAAAGACTTGCTCTACAAATTATGCCTGTAGAGAGTTTTTTAATATTCTAAATTTATGAATGCTCGTTTGGCTACTGTTGGGGATGAACTGTTTGGGGAAACAGTTTTTGTTTATTAAACAATTACCCTCTGTTATAGCCAAAATATGCAAGCAAATTATGGAACCCCAGAAAAAGATCACAGAGTTTAGACTAGTTGTAATTCCAACTCCTCTCTTTTCATATTGATATAGATCAATCGTTATTGTTCTATATCTTAATCAGGACTTTTTTAAATGAAAAAGCTGATCAGCCTTTTTTTAAGCATGTCAGTAGTATTATTGACAGCATGTAGCAAACAAGAAAATGCTCAACAAGCCGAACAAAACAATGATAGTTCCAAAGTACAAAAGGTAGTAATTGCCTCTACAGGTTCGGATGCTGACATTTGGCGTTATATCGCATCTTTACCTGAAACCCAAGCTGCTGGACTGAAGTTAGAAGTAAAAAACTTCTCAGACTCCGTTTCAATGAATACAGCAGTTGCAAATAAAGAAGTAGATTTGAACGCATTCCAAGCTTATTCTTATCTTACTGTATTTAATAATTCAAACCCGGATAAGATTGCAGCGGTTTCTACCACTTATATTGAGCCAATGGGGATTTATTCAAGTAAATACAAAAAAATTGAAGAACTTCCTGAAGGTGCAATTATTTCAATCCCGGATGATGCTGCCAGCGAATCTCGTGCGCTACTCTTGTTACAAACTGCTGGCTTAATCAAGCTTAAAGCTGACTATAATCCTATTCAGGGCAGTCCAATTGATGTTATCGAAAATCCTAAAAAGATCAACATCAAACCAATCAAAATGGAAACTGCATTACGTCTTAAAAATGAATTTGATGCAGTTGTATTAAATAATACCATAGCACTCGAGGGAGGCTTAAACGTACTCAAAGATTCTATGTTCTATGAACCTATTGATCAAATCTCAAAACTTAGTGTCAACGTTCTAGCAACTGCTGAATCACGTAAAAATGATCCTGTCTTGCAAAAAGTTGGTAAGCTTTACCACACTGCAGCTGTTAAAAAATACATTGAAGAACACTTTGGTGGAACAAAAGTTGACGTAGACAAACCAATCAGCTATCTCTCAGAAGCTAAATAGTAATATAATAGCCCAAACGTGAAACAGGCAAATTATCTTTGCCTGTTTTTTCTTTCAAGCATAGTTTCTGACGATATGATTCAATTTAAAAACATTTCAAAGCACTATCAGCTCAAAAGCCAAACCATACGCGCACTCGATCAAATCAATTTAGAGATTCCAGAGGGCAGTATTTTCGGCATTATTGGCTATAGTGGTGCAGGTAAAAGTACTTTAATTCGCCTGATTAATTTACTTGAACGACCAAATGAAGGTCAGATTATTATTAATCAAAAGGACTTCACTGCTTTAGATGCACGTTCATTACGTCAGGAGCGTGCAAATATTGGTATGATTTTTCAGCATTTCAATTTGCTTCAAACCAAAACAGTTGCTGAAAATATCGAAATGCCAATGCGTCTGCTAAATTATAAAAAAGCAGAACGTGAAAAGCGTTTAAACGAATTATTAGAGTTTATTGATCTTAAGCATAAAAAAGATGCCTATCCAGATGAACTCTCTGGCGGTCAAAAGCAACGTGTTGGTATTGCTCGTGCTTTGGCAAATCATCCTAAAATTTTATTATGCGATGAAGCCACATCTGCACTAGATCCGCAAACTACTCAATCAGTTCTAGAGCTTTTAAAGAAAATCAATCAAGAACAGAAAATTACTATCGTTATGGTTACTCATGAAATGGATGTCATTGAATCTATTTGTGACCATGTTGCAGTTATGGAAGCTGGTAAAGTGATTGAGCAAGGCTCAACTATTGATATTTTTAGTAATCCTCAGCATCCAACAACTAAAAACTTTATACAAACTGTTTTACATCAACAGTTGCCAGTTAACATTCTAAATCAATTAGAAAATCAACATCACCACAGCATTTATTGCCTACAATTCTTAGGACGTTCGGCTCAAGAACCTGTGATTCAGTCACTTATTAAACAATATGATATTAGTTTAAATATCTTATTTGCCAATATGACTGAAATTAATGGCACAGTGATTGGTCAAATGTTTGTACAGCTTTTAGGTGACCCGCAGTTGATCAGTCAAGCGATTGAGTTTTTAGAGAAAAATGAAGTGAGCGTAGTTCAATCAGGAGATCAAGTATGAGAGATTTAATCGTACAATGGTTAACTGAACTTACTCAGCCTTTCTGGCACAGTTCCCTTTCTATGGACCAGTTTGTAACTGCCTTACAAGAAACCTTTAATATGGTGTTCTTTGCGCTTATATTTGGTGGTATTTGGGGCTTCATCCAAGGCATTATTCTGCTTGTAACTCGCCCAGAAGGGATCTTACCAAACAGATTCATTTATCATTTACTCAACCCAATTGTAAATGCTCTGCGTTCTCTCCCATTTATTATTTTGCTTATTGCAGTTATTCCTCTCACCAAGTTCTTGGTAGGTACTTCGATTGGTACATGGGCGGCAATCGTTCCTTTAACGATTTATGTTGGACCATATATGGGCCGACTTATTGAAACTTCCCTACTTGAAGTAAATGAAGGAATTATCGAATCTGCTCAAGCAATGGGTGCAACACCTTGGCAGATTATTTCACGCTTTATTTTACCTGAAGCTCGTAGTTCTCTTATTTTGAACTTAACAACTGCCACGATTAGCCTTATTGGTGCGACCGCTATGGCTGGTGCAGTTGGTGCTGGTGGTATTGGTGACTTAGCCATTTCTTATGGCTATCAACGTTTTGATACAAGCGTTGTGATTTTAACAGTCATTATCCTCTTGCTTTTAGTCCAAATTGTACAGACTTTGGGCAACTGGCTCTCTAAGATTCGTTAAGTCATTTATATAGAAAGCTCCCTAAACGGGGGCTTTTTTGTTTTTATAAGCTCTTGTCATTAAAAAGTTGAGTGCATGGCTTAATGCCATTTTCTGTTATTATCAAAATTAGTGGTTACTCTTTGGATTTGGTTTCAGGATAAAACAATGCGTTATAGAATTCATTTTATTGATGTGCAAAATGCCCTACAAAACTATATCTGGATTTTAGAAGATACTGAAACTCATGAAGCCGTTGCAGTTGATCCAACAGAAGCTGAGTTAGTCACTCAATTTTGCAATGACCATCATTTAACCTTAAAGCAAATTTGGCTTACACATTGGCATAAAGATCATATCGGTGGCGTTGCAGATTTAACTGCTAACTCTACTCTGACTGTATATGGTCCAAGAGATGAATTAAGTAAAATTCCCGGTATTACTCATCCCCTTCAACATGATGACCATCTAAAATTTAATGATTTAAAGGCAGAGATTATTGCCACACCAGGTCATACCCTGGGACATATTGTGTATTTTATTGAAGAGTTGAATGCGCTCTTTTGTGGAGATACTTTGTTTGCAATGGGATGTGGTCGATTATTTGAAGGTACGGCAGAGCAAATGTATCACTCATTAAATCGTCTTGCAGCCCTTCCAACCACAACCAAAGTCTATTGCACGCATGAATATACACTTTCTAATGCTGAGTTTGCTTTAAGCGTAGAACCTGAAAATCATGCCTTACAAGAACGTGCAGAACAAGTTCGTAAGCTTCGCACGGAAGGTAAAATTACCCTACCAAGTAGTATTGAACTTGAATTGGCAACTAATCCATTTTTACGTGCTGAAAGTGTAGATGAGTTCGCTCATTTACGTAGTTTAAAAGATAATTTCTAAATTTATGGGCTTTATAGAAAGATACAGTTTCATTTTAAGAACTGTATCTTTTTGAATAAAGCATGTTTCATGAAATTATTTTTTACATTTATTGATTTTAAATTAACTTATTTTGATCAAATTTTACCCCAATCTTTTTATTTTAAAATAATCATAAAAAT
>NZ_JBIUCP010000044.1:0-33036 GCF_044538765.1 Acinetobacter sp. ABJ-A23_2 | reverse complement strand
TTTCTTGACCGAATTATTTCAAAAACAATCATCACTCTAACAATGGATGCTTTAACATTTGATTTTTATGAAAAACTTATGATATCCATAGGCATACTTTTTGCCCTAGCATTTAGTATATTGTTTTATTTTATATTCTGGGAAACAAGTATTTTTGGTTTCTTCCTATTTATTCTATGTGGCATATTTACGTCTGGATTCATCTATATTTTTCAGAAAACAAAAAAAAGGACTGATATACCAGACAATGACAAACATATTCAAATGGTTATGGCTTTGATATTTATGACTATTATACCATTCATAATCTACAGTCATTTTACAAGCAGCCAAAAGTTAACCAATTTTGCAACTAGCTCACTCCAAGAAAATGATAAAAATGCTATATTTTATGTCAAAAAGGAGCAAATAGATTTACTCCCTTCAGAAATTATAGTTGATAGTGATTCAGATAACTATGTGAAACTTAAAGATTCAAAAATTCTTTTGCGTGGTTTTGGACGGAATGCTTTGGTTGAATATGAATTTAAAAATAAGGGGCAACTTATTAAAGACAAAGTTGAAATTCCTAATGAAGCAATTCAGATAAAATGGCAATAAGAACAATAGACTGGCAATTAATTTAAAATTTCTCTACAATTTTGAACCGCACTCACTCTTCTGGGTGCTTTCTTATTTCCTCCAAAAAATATGCACCTCTCAATCAACACAGACAAAGTCACAGCAGCAAATAAATCTAAAACCTAATTATTGCTGCCATGAGGTGCATATATCAGTGAGCTTTGCTTTGCAAAGAAATTAAAGCACCCCATGCCCCAACAACATCTCCACTCCACTCACTTTTTTCATATGCTTTAAGCGTTCCTTTTCCCACTTCACCTGCTGCTTTAACTCAGCACAATCAGTATCTACAGCTTTATAAACATCACTAATATGCACATGCTCTGCTTTCACATTCTTCGCTAACTGAAAAGAATCCAAAATCTCAGCAATTTGGCTTTCAAGCTGCTGACTTTGTGCATCCAAAGCCAGTTTATAAAACCGCAACTGCTCAGCAGATAACTCTTTAGCACCAACCCCTTTATTCTGTTCAAGTTGTAACTGGAGTTTGAGTAAATAAAACAAATCCTGCTTTTCATAGGCCCGACTTGCTTGTTGAAACAACTTAGTTTTTTCTTCTTTTTTGATTTCATCTTGCTCACGGTCTGGGTGAATCATCGCGGCAATTTTTAAATAGACTGTTTTGAGTGACTGCGTTGCCATTTGCTCGGCTTGTTCACGTTTCTGTTGCTGTCTTTGCTGTTTGGCTTGTTCCCGCGCTTGTTGTTGCTCAGCAGCATACTGTTCAAAGTCTTCTTCAAACTCTGCACTTTGCTCAGCACTTACTTCGTATTCAAATTTTATTGAATGAGCTTTTTTATTCTTTTTTACCGACTCTTGTACATGTTGCTGATAAAAAGTATCAATCTGCTTCACTAGCTCCGACTGTTCAGTAGAGAGCATTTTGGAGCGCTTCAACATTTGTGCAAGCTGGGCAATTTTTTCATCTAGTTGTTGTATGTCTGCTTTGGAAAACTCATGGCTATGCAGCATATTCCAAAGTTGCTCTAGCTGCTGAAATAGCACTTCATGCAAATCGTTATACACAGGCATCAGTTTTTGCCGAATGTGCTGTTGAATCTCAGCTTGTGCATTTTGCCATGTGCTCAGGCTAACTTTTTGCTGTTCTATTTTATCAATCAGGCGATTCAGTTTTTTCTGCTGTGCAGATGGTTCAGACCTTTGCTGCAAGCTCACTTTAAGATCAAAGGACATACTCATCCACCTGAAAAAGAAAAAAGTGTAGCAATAATCAGATGAGTAAGGTAGTCAGACATTCTTTAAGTCAGAATCAGCTTATTCATTTTTAGAAAATACAATACGACTTAACTAAAGTTTATACATTAAGAGATCCACCAAATCACTAATGGCAAAGTCACGGCAGCACATAGAGTTTGAAAGCTAATCACGGCTGCCATGAGCTGACTATCACCACCCAAAACTTTGGTTAAAATGTATGAAGCTGAAGCAGTCGGTAGCGCAAAGAAAATGACTAAAATTTGCGTTTGTAAGCTTGGTAAACCAAACCACATGCAGACCGCGTAAGCCAAAGCAGGCACTGCTAAAAGTCGCGCAAAAGTGTCTGCTGCCAATACCACAATGTCTTTTTTAATTTGCATAAACTGTAAAGCTGCGCCAACACATAACAACCCTAGCGGCAAACTCGACATTGAAAAAAGCTTAATAAACTGAGTAAAGCCTTCCCAAATTGGGATATGAAGTGCATTGACTGCTGCCCCGACTACACACGATGCAATTAAAGGGTTTTTAAGGAGTGCAATCAAAACAGGTTTAATTGCCATGTGTTCTTTAGAGGTTAAAGCAAGCACCGAAATAACGTTCACAAGAGGAATGCAAAGCGCCAATAAAATCGCCAGTATTGCCATTCCTTCACTTTTAAAAAGCGAAGTCACTAGAGCCAAACCAATATAGGTATTAAAGCGAACCATACTTTGTACATGCACACCAAAACGTGCAGGTGGTATGTGCCAAAACATTCGGAGTATGTATAAAAAGGCGGTCACAGCTAAGATCACAATCAACATCGCAATAATGGCTGTACTCAAACTTTGTAAGTCAATTTTTGCAGTCGATAGCGTACTAAAAAGCAAAGCAGGAAATAAAATATAGTAATTGAGCTTCTCTGCCCCAGCCCAGAACTCATCGCTAAAAAAACGATATTTTTTAAATAAGTATCCCGATGCAATTAATGCAACTAAGGGAAAAAGAGATAAAACAATGCTATTCATTTCTTTACTCGAGTGTTGTTGAGGCTTGCTGTTTTGGCAATGACCTTGGCTTACTCATATATTAAAGATAATGAAAACTCATGATAAAATGAGTTTTTACTCATAACAAATACAACATGACATTTACCCAGCTTGAAATTTTCGCACTCATTGCTGAACTAAAAAGCTTCACTGCTACAGCAGAAAAGCTGGGAATTTCACAGTCGGCAGTTTCCCATGCACTTAAATCATTAGAACAACAATGGGGCATTAACCTGATTTCAAGAACTCAAAGCGATATTGAGCTCACCACGACAGGTCAGCAGCTACTTACGCATGTAAAAGAGCTATTGAGTATTTCCGATACCTTAGAAAAAGAAGTAGCTGCCATCCACGGTTTAAACGAAGGCACATTACGTATTGGTTCTTTTGGGGCATCATCCTCTATTTATCTATTGCCTGAAATTTTAGAAACCTTTCGGCAGCGCTATCCTAAAATCGAAATTTATATTGATGAAGGTGAAGATAAAGAAGTTACTCAGTGGTTATTGGAACGGCGCATAGAGGTTGGTTTTTTGATTATGCCAGATGAGCGTTTTGATACATTCCCATTAATTGAAGATCGTTTTGTTGCTTTAATTCCAAGCGGTTACCCACTCGCTCAGCAACTTTATATTGATCCAGCACAACTAGAAAACTGCCCTTTTATTATGACAATGGCAGGTAGTAGACATCAGGTCGAATTAATTTTAAAAAACTTTAATGTGAAACCAGATATCAAATTTTATGTTTCACAAATTCTAAGTATCGTCAGCATGGTTCACAACCAGTTAGGGGTTTCGATTGTCTCTGATATGGTGATTACCAAAGAATTACTCTCACTCTATCCAAATGTAGTTAAACGCCCTTTTAAACCGAACCTTAAACGTTCTATTGGTCTTGCAGTCAAAAATAAAAAGCACATGAGTCCCGCTGCAAAAGCTTTTATTGAAGTCGCGCAATCGGTTTGGTCAGATCATTAATTAAAAATGGATGATTCATTTTAAAACTTGATTACGAACTCTTTCAGGTCAATTTATAAGCGCATTAGATGACTTATAACGTAAAAAGCGCCAAAACTGCCCCTCTTTAACTAGATCGACGCACCATTTATCGCCAAAAACTCCTTATTTAATCCAAATTGGTGCGCTTATTGCATATTCACTTTTATGCAATTGAGTTTGTTTCGACAAACTTAGGTTTTTAGATTCCTTAAATCTATTTTGGTGCAATTTACAGACCCAGATTTGTTCCAAAATGGAATTTAGCACTTTTTTCGAGCATGCTATGCAAAATGTAGATCTATTTTTCTTATTACTTGGTGCAGTTTTGGTTCTTGCCATGCACGCAGGTTTTGCATTCTTGGAACTTGGTACCGTTCGCCATAAAAATCAGGTGAACGCGCTTAGTAAAATTCTGACTGACTTTGCCCTTTCTGCAATCGCTTATTTCTTTGTTGGCTACTACATTTCGTATGGCCAGCATTTCTTCCATGATGGTACAGCTCTAGCAAGTGATCATGGCTACAACTTAATGCGTTGCTTCTTTTTACTGACGTTTGCTGCGGCAATTCCTGCCATTATTTCCGGCGGTATTGCTGAACGCGCCAAAATGCGTTCGCAAGCAATTGCAACGCTCGCTTTAGTTGGTCTGGTTTATCCCTTTTTTGAAGGTATGGTCTGGAATGGTAACTACGGTCTACAAAAGTGGTTAGAAACAACTTTTGGCGCAGCTTTTCACGACTTTGCAGGTTCAGTTGTGGTACACGCCATGGGTGGTTGGATTGCACTTGCTGCAGTTATTTTATTAGGTGCTCGCTCTGGTCGTTATAAGAAAGATGGTCGCGTAAGTGCTCACCCACCATCTTCTATTCCATTTTTGGCACTTGGCTCATGGATTTTGATTGTAGGTTGGTTTGGCTTTAATGTAATGAGTGCTCAACGTCTTGATGCAATTTCTGGCCTAGTTGCTATTAATTCACTTATGGCAATGGTTGGCGGAACCATTACAGCAAATGCAATTGGGAGAAATGACCCCGGTTTCTTACATAACGGTCCTCTTGCTGGCTTAGTTGCAATCTGTGCAGGGTCTGACATTGTTCACCCTATTAGTGCACTTGTGATTGGTGGTGCAGCTGGTGCCATGTTCGTATACCTATTTACCTACACTCAAAATAAACTCAAAGTTGATGATGTATTAGGTGTTTGGCCTTTACATGGTGTATGCGGTGCATTTGGTGGTATTGCAGTAGGTCTGTTTGGTCAAAAATGGCTGGGTGGTTTAGGTGGTGTATCTTTTGCCTCTCAGCTCATCGGGACAGTTCTAGCGATTGCAATTGCACTTGCTGGTGGATTTATTGTTTATGGCATACTTAAAGCAACTATTGGTATTCGTTTATCTCAAGAAGATGAGTTTAGAGGTGCAGATTTATCTATTCATAAAATCTCTGCGAACTCTGAAGAAGGTATGTTTTAATTCAGCGATTATGAAGCAGGGTTTAAATATCCTGCTTCTGATTGCCTAATATAAATAAAACTTTTTAAATAAAAATAGTTACTATTGATTAAAAAGTGTGCTTTTAAATCTCTATACAACCAGCTTATAATATTGAAAAATATATTAATTTTAATATTATTTTAAGATTTATAAATGAAATCCTGTTTAGTTTAAGAACAATTTAAGTTTTATTTTATGTAATGCCCTCAATTCACGCTTAAATTGATGTTACAACACAATGAATCAACAAAAACATTTCTTTCAGCTTCAACTCATTTTTCTTGCTGTCAGTTTTTTTATACTTTTATTTGTATTTCCAGTGGGTGGAAAAATTGATATGTACCTCATCCAACCTTGGATTGATTCAACAGGTCAATTTTTTAATCGAGAAAATTGGTATCTCGAAAAGCTTAATCATCAAATCGTAAAAGATATTATTACAGCGGTTTATGTTATGTTTTTTGGTCTCTGGCTTGCTTCATTTAAAGTAGAAAAGCTAAAAATATATCGCTGGCAATACGGCTATATGTTTTTTGTCAGTATGATTGGTAGCGGTATTGTGGGTTTATTAAAATCACAATCTGCTCATGCCTGCCCTTGGAATATGGTTCATCCTAACAGCTTAGGTGGCTATATTTGGGACTTTACTGCGAAACATGGTCATTGTTTTCCAGGTGGTCATGCTAGCGCTGGTTTTATCATCATGACCGGTTATTTTGTTTATCGTCTTGAACAACCTAAACGTGCTTACTTTTATTTATTCTCAGGCATTTTATTAGGATTTATGATGGGTTGGGCACAAATGATGCGAGGAGCACATTTCCTAAGTCATAATTTATGGACAGGTTGGGTTGTTTGGGCAGTCAATATTTTATTTTACGCGATTTGTATTCATCGCTTTGAATTTGAGAAAGAATTAAAACAAGAGCTTTAAGCTCTTGTTTCATGTAAATGTAAAACTTTAGGTAACTTCACTAAGACTGAAAGACCACCAAGTTCTAAACTCTTGTCGAGAGTTAAAGTTCCACCAAGTCTTTGAGTGGCACGGTCTACAATTGATAAACCTAAACCACTTCCTACTTCTAAATGATGGTGCACTCGATAAAAACGTTTAAGTACTTTATCGTAATTTTCAGGGTCTATACCTGCACCACTATCTTCGATTTGAATACACGCATAGTTATCTGGGTCGGTATAAACTGAAATATTAATAACGCCCTGATGCGGTGTGTATTTAATTGCATTATCAATTAAGTTAAAAATGATCGAATGTACAGTGGGTTCAATACTATGCATCTCGACAGGGTCGTTTCTAACAAAGCCTAAATCAATTTCTTTTTGCATGGCTAAATTAACCAACTGCTCAACGCAATTTAAAGCCACATCGTTAAGCTGAAAATAGCCTGTAGGTTCAACCATACTAAGCGTTACGTCTTGCTTTGCTAATGCCAAAAGCTGCGTAACCAGATGCTGAATACGTGCCAATCCCTTGCTTAAGTTGTGCAACGACTCATGTTCAGGGAACTGACTTAGCAAAATCTTGGTTTGTAAGTTCAATGCAGTAACAGGTGTTCGTAGTTCATGAGCAGCATCTGCAATAAATTGCTTCTGTTCATTTTGTGCTTTAGAAATACGGTCAAACAGGCGGTTCATTTCATCAATGGTAGGTAAAAGCTCCTGAGGATAATCATGCACCTCAATCGGTGTTAACTCTTCAGAATCTCGTTCCATTAACTCATTTTTAAAGTCATCTATTGGTTTTAAACCACGACTAATAATAGCGGCCAAGGCAAATATCGCAAAAGGTAAAATGATTAGATAAGGAATGAACATACTGCCCGCAAGCTCCCACGCGAAAGCTTCACGAACCCGCTCTTGTTGACTGACCTGAATTTGATAGTCTTTTAACGGTAAAACATATGTTCGGACTACACCTTCAGCGGTTTTATGTGAATAAAAACCAGCTTGTTGAACAGGAGGAACCAGTAAGTGAAGATGATGAGATAAATTCGCTTGGTCTTTGTAAGCCCAGATATCTAAAAATAGATCTTCTTCGTGGTAAGTTCGATGTAAATCAAACTTACTACTCACTGTTTTTAAAGGATACTCTGCTGTTCTTTCCGCTAAATACTGCATTTGAGTATCTAAAATTTCATCGACTTCCTGAAGTGCAACTTTATAAGCACTAAAAATTAAGATACAACCTAAGACGACACTAAAAATTGAGGTGCCCCAGAGTAATCGCTTTTTTAATGAATAATGCACGTTCATAAAGTCCCGAATTCTTAAATTATGATTGCCCTAGACGGTAACCTAACCCTCGAATAGTTCGAATAAAGTCTTTACCTAGTTTGGCTCTCAAATGGTGAACATATACTTCAATCGTGTTGCTAGTCACATCACTATCAAAGTCATATAACTTATCTTCCAAGTTAGCCTTCGAGAAAATTTTATTCGGATGACTCATAAGCGGAATCAAAATTGCCCACTCACGATTCGATAAATCAATACGCTGCCCTTTAAAGGTTGCAATATGCTGTTCAACATTTAAAACCAGATCACCACTTTGTAATAGTTGATCTTGGCTCGCAAGTTGAGCCTCTACTCCACTACGGCGCAATAATGCGTGAATGCGAGCAAGTAACTCATCAAACTCATATGGCTTAATTAAGTAATCATCTGCACCCAGATTCAAACCGTCAACACGGTTTTGCAACTGGTCACGCGCAGAGATAATTAAGACAGGCGTTGCTGCTCTTTGACGGATTTGCTTTAAAACCTGCATACCATCCATCATGGGCAATCCCAAATCCAAAAGAATGAGATCAAACTTATTCTTTGCCAGTTGGGCCAAACCATCTAAACCATTATTGACCCATTCCACCTCAAATTGATGATATTGCAGCAACGTAGTCGTTGATTCTGCAATCATAAAATCATCTTCAATCATCAAGATTTTTGTCATGTTCTAGGCTCGCTTTAGTTTACATTGGCACAAGAGTGCAACATGTCCAGTTGAGGGTTGATGACTTGGGTTTTTACATCCAACATACTTAATAAGCTTGGGAATAAATTATCCTGACTTAACTTTTGTTTAATTTGTTGATTTAAACAATTTACTTGAGCAAGATTATGTTGTTTCCAGCCATCTGAGAACCACATAATCATTGGGATATGTGTTTGTTGGCTTGGTGCAATTGAGTAAGGTGAACCATGCAAATACATACCATGTTCGCCTGTTGACTCACCATGGTCAGATAAATACCAGAAACCAGTTTGATAATTTGATACTTCTTTTAAAATATTAATCATTTGGCTTAATACATGGTCAGTATAGACGATTGTATTATCATAACTATTTATCAGCTCGGCTGGTGAACAACCCTGTATCGCATTAGTATCACAAGTTGGTTTAAATGGTTGATATTTCTCAGGTGCACGCTTGTAATATGCTGGCCCATGACTACCCATCTGATGTAATACAACTAAACGTGGACGCTTATCATCTTTCGGAATAGAAGCCAAATATTGCTTTAAGCTATCAATCAGAATGTCATCAAGACATTCATCATCTTTACACCATTTTTGCTTTAAATCTTCTGGAATTTGATATTGTTCAACGCGATCACATGCGCCTTTACACCCCGAGTTATTATCAATCCAAGTGACTTGATAGCCTGCACGTTTTGCAATATCAAGCAATCCTTCACGATGACTCGCTAATTGCTCATCATAATCAGCACGTGGCATACCAGAGAACATACATGGCACAGAAACCGCTGTTGCAGTACCACATGAACTCACTTGAGAGAAGTTTAAAATATCTTGTTTAGAAAGCTCTGGATTTGTATTTTTCGCATAACCATTCAGTGAAAAACTTTCTGCACGTGCAGTTTCGCCCACCACAAGTACCATAAGTTTAGGTAAATCTTTTTGAGTTTGTTGGACTTGATGAGCATCTTCACCATACTTCACAAGAGGAAGATTTTTCTTAGGTGCTTTTTTACGATAATAAGACATGACCGAAGAAATGGTGTTCTGAGGAGAAATCATCCCTTTCAAGTCACGATGCTCCCTAAATATTGCTGCAAAATCAACATAGTAAGCAAACAACAATCCGCCCACAACGGCAAATGCAAGGGCGATTGAAAGGACTTTTTTAAGCAAAAGCGGAAGTATTTTTTCTGATTTGAGTTTTACCTGAGTAATCAAAAATATAGGTAAAACAACAAAGAAAATCGTCCAGAGCACAAAACGTAAAGAGAGTAAATCTGTGGCTTCTGCGACATCTGTTTGAGCAATATTCTGAATCTGGTCAGGTGAAATAATTACACCTAAAGTATTTACAAAATACGAGCTAAATCCACCAATGAATACCAACAAAATGGCAAAAATTTTGGCTGTCCATTTCCAGTTTAAAATTTGTAAAGCTGCATAATAGGTAGCAACAACAATCACTACAGTCGCGGCTAAGAATAAGGTTGCTTTTATACCTAAATATGGCGTCAACAGGTGAACTTTCTTATAAAAACCAATATTTAGAATTGCTCCTAACCAAATGGCTATAATGACGTTGAACATAAACAGGGAAATCTGCTTATTTCTTAATTTAGAAAAAAAACTCAGCATCTCTGGTTACTACGACCTTTTTTTATGATCTTCTAATGTAAAAATTGAAACTTAAAAATGACTTAAATAATAGAATGATCGGTATAAACCATTTTTAATGGGCTTAGTGTTATTTAACTTAAGTACAAATAAAAAGTCGAGGTTAACTTGAACCTCGACTTTTTCAGATGAAAAACTATGAGAGATTAGAAGCTATATTTAGCCATTAAACCAATACGGTTATCTTTGTAATCATTACCAGCAAACGTTTCACGTTTACCATTGACATATTCAAGACCTAAGTCAATTGGCTTAACAGGTGTATAGATGAAGTTGATCCATGCTTGTTGTACTTTCTCGTTACCCGCAGTATATGCTTTTGCATAATCAGTGCCATCATCAGCAAACTGAGCACCATACGCTAAAGTAGTACGTAAGTTAGGTAAAATTTTATAAGTACCACCTACTTGTACAGCAATAAATTTATTTTGTTCAATATCACCATTTACGATGGTATAAGCTTTATTGCTACCGTATAAATAGTTACTATTCCCTACAACGTACGATGCATCAGCAAATAGTTTTAAAGGATCAGATACTTTAAAGTCGGTTCCAACAGCAACACCCCAACCAGTTTGGTTATCACCACCAGCTTTTGATTTATAGTTTTCAACTAAAGCACGAGCTGATGCAGAACCTTTACCCTCTGCATAACCCTGAGTGATCTTAGCTGTTAATACTGGTAAGCTATATTTAATACTGTCACTTACCCAACTGCCATCTGTATCTTTTTTACCAGTAAGACCAGAGCTATCACCTTTCTCCGCTGAAACAAACAATTGAGTTGCAGGAGCTAATTTGTAGCTATAACGTACTTGTGGAACGCGTGTAGTACCACCACCAATGTTTGTCGAGAAGTCGATCATCTCTGGTGCATGGCTTGATAAGAAGTTAGATGTCGTTTGACCAAATAACCAGTCATTATACGTCACATAAGCATGACGAATACGTAATGAACCATTTGAATCTGTTGTTGAACCAGCAAAATCAACTTCGAGCTTACCACCAACTTTAGCATCGCCAACAGGTGTATTAAAATCTAAACCAAGACGTGTAGTTTTAGCAGTCGAACGTAATTTATCTTTTGTTTTACCATCAGTCTTACTAACATCGCCAAAGTCGTTATCCGCACCTTCGATAATGTAGTTAGCATCACCACGAACAAAACCATAAAGGTTCACATCAGCACCAGCTTTAGATTTAAAACCTGCTAATGGAGAAGCTGGCGCAGCAACAGGCTGAGGCTGTGCTTTAACTTCAGCTAACTGTACTTGCTGTTGTTGCTGTACTTGTTGCTGTTGCTGTTGAACTTGGCGCTGTTCTTTAACTAATGCTTTTAAAGCTTCAACTTCTTGACGAAGTTTTTGAATTTCCTCTTTTTCAGAGGTTGCCGCATTTGCCCCACTCATCATTAAAGCTGTTACTGTAATAGCTAAACTTTTAACAACAAACGATTTACGATTAAGGAATAGATCCATCAAAAACTCCTAAAAATATATTTTATGTTGCTTGTCCATGCCAAGTTGATTCGTGTGACCATTGAGCACAAAAAAACCAACTATCCTCCAAATTTGATTGCATTAATTTTATTACCGCAATCAAAACCAATTTTAACGCTGGGTAAGATTAAAATTCCCAAATCAAAAGAATTAAAACAGACTTTTGTTTACAGAACTTTTACCTTGACTTCATGTTGTAACGAATCCTACACAACTCTCTTATCTTATAGAATGATTAAATCATTATTTCATTATTCTTTTTTAGACTTTAGGCTAATATACAATCTAATTAAAGATTCTTTTGCTGTCCTGATGGTTTCACATGATTTTTCTTGTTATTCGCATCCCTTTTTCTCCTTCTAGCTTCCATTCGCTACCCAAACAAGATGGCACAATTAATAAGCCATTTGAATAGCTAAAAATATACATTTTCAAAAGAATGACTAAAGGTACAAGTACAATTTTTCAGCATGACTTAACCTGATTTAAGTCTCTTTATTTCATCAACTTAATGCCATTTTTTATACAGTCTTTGTACCTTTCCATATGTACATAGGAATTAAAAAGAGTACTCCAACACTGACAATACATATCAAATAATGGTAATAACCAAGCGCATCTCCAATAACACCACTCAAGGTATAAAGACCACCACTTACTGTCGCCATGACCGAAACTTGGAGAGTAAAATCAGTGCCTGCGTAGTTCTTTCGGCTGTAATGCATGACTAAGGTTAACATTACAACGAGTAGCATGGCGGCAAAGGCATCTTCCAAAGCATTTATAGTATAAATAAGCCATGCATTTATTTTTATCTTTTGCTCATAAGCATAGGCCAAGTAAACATACGCACCTAAACTCATGATTTTTAATATTGAAAAACTAATTAATGTATTTGGTCTAGAAAAATACTTTAATACCCATCCTGCAATAAATGCTCCCACTAAAGCAGCTACAGCGCCTAGCATAGTGATGTAAACACCTATTTGGGTAAAACTTAGTCCCATATCCACCATTAAAGGTTTGAGTAAAGGCCCAGCTAAGCCATCTGCCACTTTAAAAGTAATGAGTACCATTAACCAAGAACGAAGTTCTTTATTTTGAGAAAAATAACTCAAATAAGCCTTAATTTTTGTGACTAAATTTGGCTGGCTAGGTTCATTAATAGAATGAGAATTATGAAGAGGTTCTTTAAATAGTAAAACTGGTAGAGTATTGATAAAGACTAAAACAGCTAGTAATAAAAATGTCGGCTGCCATGATAACCAGTCTAGACACCACAGCACAGCTCCCCCACCCACGATAAAACCAAGCCGAGAACCTACCACTTGAAAAGTATTTCCCCAGTGCTGCTGATCATGTTGCAATAAATTGACAGCTAAAGCATCGGTCGCAATATCTTGCGTTGCGCCTGTTAAGTTCATAAATAACAGAGCAATAAAAAACGTAAATAAATAAACAGGCTGATCTAAAGCCTGAATCGGGAAAAAAGATAAAATACAAAGTACACCCACCGTCAAAAGCTGGGTAGGTAAAATCCAGCTACGATAGTGTCCTAAGCGTGAAATCGCATGTCGATCGACCCACGGTGCCCAAAATATTTTGATTGACCAAGGCAACATGAGCAACCCAAAACCACCAATATGGGCAAGTGATACACCTTGAGCTCTTAATATTACAGGCAAAGCATGGGTCATAAACCCCACAGGTAAGCCTTGTGCCCAATATAAGGAAAATAGCAAAAGATAAAGATTTTGCTGTCGGAACATATATACCTACTTTTATTTCTTTATGCGGTAATAACATGAAATACCATGCGTGGCCTTACATTTTGCCAATGAAGCACAGATTTCAAAAGATTAAGATAAAGCAAAGGATGATTTAAAACTCAAAAATATGGAACAACATTTTCCCAATCTACCGTCTCAGGTTCCTCAACGTGGTAATGCTTTAAGTCGAGCATTATTTAAGAAACTCTTTTTGGCTCAAGGCTGGACCATAGAAGGTGAAGTTCCCAACTTTCCTAAAGCAGTAGCTATTATTTCTCCCCATACATCTAATATTGATGGCTGGTATGGTTTCTTGGCTATTTTTGGACTCGGTATTCAAATTACGGTATTGGGTAAAGACAGTTTATTTAAGCCACCGTTTAAACGCGCTCTAGATTGGGCAGGTGTTATTCCTGTAAAACGTGACTCTGCTAATGGTCTGACTGAACAAGTGGTTGCCACTATTCAGCACTATGACAAAATCTGGATTGGCATGGCGCCTGAAGGCACACGTAAGAAAGCAAAAAAAATGAAGAGTGGCTTTTACCATATTGCTGCAAAAGCCAATATTCCGATTGTAATGTTTTCTTTTGATTATGATCGCAAGACGATTCATTGCTTAGACTATTTAATACCTAGTGGAAACTATGAGGAAGATCTCGCCAAGATTTTTGAGCGCTATAAAGGAAAAATATCACCTAAAAATCGTAATTGGCTTGCGGAACCTTTACAAAATCTTGTGAAAAAAACCTAGCAAAAATTAAACGAATCTGGTCTGATGGGCCATCTTAATTTATCTTGCCATAGATTGTTTTTTAAAGATGAAAATTGCTCAATTTGCCAGTATCGGATTTATCTCTTTAGCCCTATTCGGCTGTGATAAATTCAGCAAAACACCAACACCGACCACTTCAGTTAAAGCACGCGAACCAGTAATCGCACTTGCCTTAGGTGGCGGTGGAGCAAAAGGATTTTCACATATTGGTGTTATCAAGGTTTTAGAATCACATGGTATTAAACCTAAAATTGTTACAGGTACAAGTGCCGGCAGTTTTGTAGGAAGTATCTACGCCAGCGGACAAACACCTTATCAGCTCCAAAATCTTGCACTTAAATTGCAAGAATCTGATATTCGTGATTTAACCCTGAATCGCCAAGGTATTATTCTTGGGCAAAAGCTACAGGACTACGTGAACCGTAATGTGGGTAACAAGCCTATTGAGAAATTCCCAATTCGTTTTGCAGCAGTAGCAACCCGTCTTGATAATGGTCAAAAAGCTGACTTTATTAAAGGTAATGCAGGTCAAGCTGTACGAGCGTCTTGTAGTATTCCAAACGTATTTGTACCTGCCACTATTGGTAATCAAAAATACGTAGATGGTGGTTTAGTGAGCCCAATTCCTGTAAAAACAGCACGTGATATGGGTGCCGATATTGTGATTGCGGTTGATATTTCAGCGCGTCCAGCAGGTAATCGCCCAGCCAATATGTGGGGTTTACTTGATCAAACCATTAATATTATGGGGCAACAAAGTATTAATGAAGAGTTAAAGCAAGCCAATGTAGTGATCCAGCCTAAAGTTGGGCACTTAGGTACACTCGATTTAAAATCAAGCAATGAAGCTATTTTAGAAGGTGAAAAAGCTGCTCAAGCACAAATACGTCAAGTTGAAACTGCAATTGCGAATTTCAAAAAATCACCAGCCGCATTTAAGCCAGCACCACGTCCTAAATTTTAATTGAGGTGGTTTTTTTCTATCCACACCTACCATCATCTGCTACAGTGGTAAAAGTGATATGAGATCACTTTTACCCATCATAAAGATATATAAAAGAGCAGATCTATGGAGTTTGTTGTAGAACCTTGGCACTGGTTTGTATTGGGTATCTTACTTATTCTTTCTGAGCTGATTATCCCTGCTTTTGCCGCTCTCTGGTTTGGTATTGCAGCCATTATGGTTTGCTTTCTCTATTGGCTATTTCCAGATATTAGCCTGACAACACAAATTGTATTATGGATTGTGTTATCGGTGCTATGCACTATTCTTTGGTTCAAATTTATTAAACCATTGTCGATTGATAAAACTAAAGCGGGTTTACCTCGTGAAGCCACCATTGGGCAAATTGGTATGGTGATTCAAACCGAACTCGCTCATGACCAAATTATTGTTCGTTTCCCTATGCCTATTTTAGGGGCCGATGAATGGAACTGTCGAAGCACCACCCCTGTGAAAGTCGGTGATCGGGTTCGAGTCATTGATATTTCGGGTAATGACTTAATCGTTCAGCCCCACAGTACTTCATAAACATTAAAGATAAAGAGAGGTTATTTTCATGCCAGTTGGTACCATTATTGTTTTAGCCTTTTTGGCTTTTGTTGCAGTCACCATTTTTAAAGGGGTACGTATTGTTCCTCAAGGTTATAAATGGATTGTTCAGCGTTTAGGGAAATATCATTCTACGCTTAATCCGGGGCTTAACTTCGTTATTCCTTATATTGATGACGTAGCTTATAAAGTCACCACTAAAGATATTGTGCTTGATATTCCGTCTCAAGAAGTGATTACCCGTGACAATGCTGTATTACTTATGAATGCAGTAGCCTATATCAACTTGACTACTCCAGAAAAAGCTGTGTACGGCATTGAAAACTATACTTGGGCAATTCAAAACCTTGTACAAACTTCACTACGTTCAATTGTCGGTGAAATGGATCTAGATGATGCTTTATCATCTCGAGATCACATTAAAGCGAAGCTCAAAGCTGCGATTTCTGATGATATTTCAGATTGGGGTATTACTTTAAAAACCGTAGAAATTCAAGATATTCAGCCATCTTCAACCATGCAAGCTGCTATGGAAGCGCAAGCTGCTGCTGAACGTCAACGTCGTGCCACAGTAACCAGAGCTGATGGTGAAAAACAAGCTGCAATTTTAGAAGCTGATGGTCGTTTAGAAGCATCCCGCCGTGATGCAGAAGCACAAGTTGTTTTAGCAGAGGCATCTCAAAAAGCGATTGAGATGGTAACGAGCGCAGTCGGCGATAAAGAAACACCTGTTGCTTACCTGTTAGGTGAACAGTACGTTAAAGCAATGCAAGAGATGGCGAAATCAAGCAATGCCAAAACTGTTGTGTTACCTGCCGATGTTTTAAATACAATTCGTGGCATTATGGGAAAACATAATTAATTTAATTGCTTCAAATAAGTCATTGAAATAAAAACGGCGACAATCATGTCGCCGTTTTTATATTAAGTATTATTGGTTATTTAATCTTTTCTGATCTTTCAAAGGGAGCTTTTTTACAACCAAGTCATAAGAATCGCGAATCAAGTCTTGAAGTAAATCCCGAGTTAAGTTTTTATGCGGCTTAATTGAAATCCAGTGTTTTTTATTCATGTGGTAACCCGGGATAATAAATGAATAAAGTTCCTGATATTCCTGACTTTTGTAAGGGTCACATTTGACATTAATCATTTTTACGCCAGACACTTCCACTGTCAGCATAAACATTTTTTCTAAAATTTTAAAAACTTCATAGTCTGGACCAAATGGATGAGTTTGCTCGCTAAAAGGAAGATTACACGCAATCTCTATCGCGACTTGGTGGAGCTGATCACCATTCACTTTTATCTCCTTTATTCATTGAATATGAATACAAGCAGGATTATTAATTTGATTTTATATTAGTTGGTACGGGCCAAAAGAAATTGTGAAATCTCAACTAATTCTTTTGCGTTTTCACCAAAATGTGCTAAAGCCTCAAAAGCTTGGTCATGTAACTCTTTTGCATAAACCTGTGCTTGCTCAAGTCCCATTAAAGCAGGATAAGTCGACTTTTGTACTTGTTCATCCTTACCCGCAGTTTTACCTAAAGTTTCAGTGCTTGAGGTAATATCCAAAATATCGTCTTGCACCTGAAAAGCCAATCCAATCGCTTGTCCGTATTGGCGCAATTTTGGAATTGCCTGATCTGTTCCAGAGAAAATTGTCACTGCACCCATCATAATGGCAGCCTGAATAAGCGCTCCCGTTTTATTGCGGTGGATATTTTCTAGTTCGTCTTGAGAAATTTGTTTAGCTTCAGCTTGTAGGTCTAAAACCTGCCCACAAACCATTTTAGAGCTGGCTGTTGCTAAAATTTGAATTTGCTTTAATACAATTGCAGCATCAGTTCCCTGCCCTTGTTCATCAAACAAACGGCTCCCTAAAACCTCAAAAGCCATCGACTGTAAAATATCGCCTGCAAGTAAAGCGGTATCTTCACCAAATGCTACATGACACGTTGGCTGGCCACGACGAAGCAAATCATTGTCCATACAAGGCAAGTCATCATGCGCTAGCGAGTAACAATGAATAAGCTCAACTGCAACCGCAGCACGGCGAGCAGCAGCAAAATTTGGATTATCTTGCAAAGAAGCTGTGGCGTAACACAAAGCTGGACGAACACGTTTTCCACCAAGCATCACTGCATGGTGTACTGCGCTTTTTAAAGGTTCAGGAATTGAAAATGCAGCGAGTGTCGTCAATAAATCTTGTTGAATACGTTGTTGAGCTTGTTTTAAAACATCCGCATTAACTTGAGAGAGTGATGACACAGTCGCCTCGTAAAATCAGTAGAGAAATTTTATTAAATGTTATGAAACATTCGTGTGTTACATCATACACGATTCGCTGTAAAAAGTGCGTGATGAGTTATGGATGTCACATGCAAAAGAGCCTCTCTATAGTAGAGAGGCTCTTTCATTTAAATAACTTTTAGAAACTGTCGCCCGGAACGCGTACCCAACCTTCCATTAAGACACGTGCACTACGGCTCATAATGGCTTTTTTCACAACCCATTGGCCATTCGTAAGTTCAGCTTGAGCACCAACACGTAATGTTCCAGAAGGATGTCCAAAACGCACTGCTTCACGCTCTCCACCACCAGCTGCTAAATTTACCAATGTCCCCGGAATAGCAGCTGCCGTACCAATTGCTACAGCTGCTGTACCCATCATGGCATGGTGTAATTTACCCATCGACAAAGCACGAACCAGTAAGTCGACATCATTTTCTGAAACGTTTTTACCACTAGATGCCGTATAGTTTTTCGGTTTAGAGACAAAAGCAATTTTTGGTGTGTGCTGACGCGCAGCTGCTTCTGAAATATCTTTAATTAAACCCATCTGAACTGCACCATATGCACGGATTTTTTCAAAACGTGCCAGTGCTGTTGAATCACCATTAATATGATCTTGCAACTCTGTACCTTGGTATCCTAAATCTTCTGCATTTAAGAAAATGGTTGGAATACCAGCATTAATAAATGTGGCTTGAAAACTGCCAATCTCTGGCACATCTAATTGGTCAACAACATTCCCTGTCGGGAACATATCACCGCCTTCTTCACCATCATCGGCTGGGTCTAAAAACTCAATTTGAACTTCAGCGGCAGGAAACGTCACCCCATCCAGTTCAAAATCACCAGTTTCTTGAACTTGACCATTGGTAATAGGCACATGAGCAATAATGGTTTTTTGAATATTTTTTTGCCAGATTCGAACCGTGCATAGACCATCTTCTGGAATACGGTCTGCATCAACCAAACCATTTGAAATCGCGAATGAACCAACCGCAGCAGTCAAATTACCGCAGTTACCGCTCCAGTCTACAAAAGGCTGATCAATTGAAACCTGTCCAAACAAATAGTCGACATCATGATCTGGCTGTGTGCTTTTAGCCAGAATAACGGTTTTGCTCGTACTTGATGTTGCACCACCCATTCCATCAATTTGTTTTCCATAAGGGTCTGGGCTACCAATGACACGTAGTAAGAGTTGATCTCTTGCTTGACCTGCCACCTGAGCTCTTTCCGGCAAATCATCAAGTTTAAAAAATACACCTTTACTGGTTCCACCACGCATGTAGGTTGCTGGAATTTTAATTTGCGGTACTGAGCTCATATCAACTGTTATCCTTACTATTGTGTTTTTATATCTCGAAACAAACAAATTTGTTTAGTCATTCGCTTCATCTTAAATCGTTTTGTGATCTAGAGATAGCGTTATGCTTTTATACATCAATCGTATTGACGCAGACTTATTTTGAGAATTTAGATTCATGCTCGCAATGACCGAATTAAGCAAAATCATGAAAAAAAGAGTCTATCAAAAAATATATTTTTAGAATATTTTTCAATCATTTTTGAATTATTAAAAGCAAGTTAATGATTTTAAATATTTTTTAGTGTTACTTTTCAGTCACCGCTTGTTAATTTGTAGTCTAGGCTAAAATAAATCCATCTATTAGAATAATTTACTTATTCATAGTGAGTGAAGACCTTTGACCAACGAATCTTCTACACTGCAACGAGGACTAAAAAATCGACATATCCAATTAATTGCTATGGGTGGAGCAATTGGTACCGGATTATTTTTAGGCTCGGCGCAAGTGATTCAATCTGCGGGACCATCCATTATTTTAGGATATGCCATTGGTGGCTTAATTGCTTTTTTAATTATGCGCCACCTGGGAGAAATGATTGTTGAAGAACCTGTTGCAGGATCGTTCAGCCATTTTGCTTATAAATATTGGGGTAAATTTCCCGGATTTTTAGCTGGATGGAATTATTGGATACTCTACGTTCTGGTCGCAATGAGCGAACTTACTGCGGTAGCCAAATATATTAATTATTGGTGGCCTCATATTCCAGCGTGGACGTCTGTCTTATTTTTCTTTGTCGTGATTACGGCAATTAACCTAACAAACGTCAAATTTTATGGTGAGTCCGAATTCTGGCTCGCTATTATTAAAGTTGTTGCGGTTATCTCAATGATTGTTTTTGGACTATATTTGCTATTTACAGCAGATGTAGGTTCAAGCATTTCATTTAGCAACCTTTGGACACATGGCGGATTCTTTCCAAATGGCTTTAGTGGCCTGTTCTACATGTTGGCTTTCTTGATGTTCGCCTTTGGTGGTATTGAACTGATTGGTATGGCTGCAGCAGAAGCAAAAGATCCGAAAAAAACCATTCCAAAAGCAATTAACCAAGTTGTTTTCCGTATCTTGATTTTCTATATCGGTTCATTGGCAATTTTACTTTCATTAGTGCCATGGAACCAATTAGACCTTGGCGGTCTCGATAAAAGTCCATTTGTTATGATTTTTAGTCAAATGGGTATTGGTTGGGCTGCACACTTACTTAACTTTATTATTTTAACCGCTGCCCTTTCTGTTTATAACAGTGGGATGTTTGCCAATAGCCGTATGCTTTACGGTTTAGCTCAACAAGGTAATGCGCCAAAAATTTTCAAGAAAGTAAATAAACAAGGTGTACCTGTACCAGCAGTTTTATTATCTGCATTACTCATTTTTGGCTGTGTTCTTTTAAATTACTTTGTACCTGAAAATGCACTAAGTCACTTAATGTACATTGTAGTTGGAGCATTGGTATTAAACTGGGCGATGATCAGTATGACTCACCTTAAGTTTAAATCAGCAATGAAAAAACTCGGTCAAAAAACTCACTTCCCTGCACTTTGGGCACCATTTAGTAACTATTTGGTTTTAGGTTTCATTGCTGTTGTACTCTACATCATGTGGAGCCAAGGCTTTAAAGAATCAGTGATGATGATTCCAATCTGGATCGTTCTTATGTTTATTTTGTTTAAAGTACTGAATGCTAAAGAACAATAATCTGAACGCTTGTACTTAAAACACAAAAAAAGCCATTGTCTAGACAATGGCATTTTTGTGTAAGACGATAAGATTAAAGTTTTATAGTGATATCTGTTTAGAGCCAATGTTTCGTATCATCAGCCACAGGTGTGCCAGGAATAACGTGCATAATCATTGCATGCGCAATACTACCTTTAAATGGTATTTCGGGTAATTCATCAAATTTGAAAAACTGAGCATCACTGAGCTCTTTCTCCTGAATTTCAATTTCGCCCGCTTCATATTCAGCTTTAAAGGCCAACATTAAGTTACTCGGAAATGGCCATGGTTGACTCGCCAAATACTGAATACTCTTAATGTGCAATCCAACTTCTTCTAAGGTTTCACGTCGCACAGCATCTTCTAAGGTTTCCCCTACCTCTACAAAGCCAGCGATTAAACTGTACATCTGGCCCGTATTTCTGGCATTTTTAGCCAGCAAAATCTCGTTCTCACCACGCGTAATAATAGTAATCACACAAGGGTTAACTCTAGGATATTGACTAAAATTACATGCAGGACAAGTCATAGAATATTCAGTCTTATGCTGCTGGGTTTTATGTCCGCAACGGCTACAAAACTGATGATTACGTCGCCACTCTAGTAACTGAAAAGCACGACTCGCCTGTTCAAACTGCGGTTTAGTCCAATACTGTAAGAGTTGGCGAATCGATATGAACTGATATCCATTTGGTATAGGTTCACCTTCTTGGAAATCTCTTGCTATTACTTGAGGGTCTGCTTGTATATGTAAATCATGTTCCTGCTGTTTAAGGCAAGGCAGATGAAAATTCGCATCAACCAAAAGTTGTTGCTGCTGAAAAATATAAGCAATAGGAAGGTTGTTGGTATCCATTTATATACTCGAGTGAAGAACCTTTCGACGGCCTCT
This sequence comes from Acinetobacter sp. ABJ-A23_2, assembly GCF_044538765.1. NCBI lineage: Bacteria > Pseudomonadati > Pseudomonadota > Gammaproteobacteria > Moraxellales > Moraxellaceae > Acinetobacter > Acinetobacter sp. ABJ-A23_2. The sequence continues at coordinate 11,143 of NZ_JBIUCP010000044.1, read as the reverse complement.
ATAGCTTCTTCAAAAGGATCAGACTTAAAACATATTTTTCAAAAATCTTACGCATATTGGCAAACACCTTCAATTTATTTAATTTGTATCTTTTTGATTAAAATCACATTTTATTCACGCATTCTATGCTTTTAAGTTATATCTATGACTTTATAGCTAAGTGAATAGTAATAAACTTAGAAGCACTGCTTCACATAAAATTGATCTCTGAAAACTTAGACTAGTTTTAGTTCCATCTCATGAAGTAAAAATATGCGATTTGGTTTAATTCTGGGTGATCAATTAAATCACCAACTCGCAACGCTCAAGTATTTAAACCGGAATGAAGACATTATTTTGATGGCTGAAGTACTTGAGGAAACATCTTATGTTGCTCATCATCCACAAAAAATAGCTCTGATTTTTAGTGCAATGCGACACTTTGCAAAAGAATTAAAAGCACAGGGCTGGAAAATCCGTTATCACACATTTAAGCGCGAAAGTCATATAAAAAAGTTAGTCGACTTTATTGCTTTGCAGCAGCAACACTTCTCGGCAAATACTCTCATCATTACCCAATGTGGTGAGTATCGCTTACAGCATGAAATCGAAAGTTCATGGGCTAACTCACTAAAACTATCTGTTATTTGTTTAGAAGATGATCGCTTCTTTTGTACCGTAGAACAATTCAAGCAATGGGCAAACAAATATAAAACACTAAGAATGGAATACTTTTACCGAGAAATGCGCAAGCAAACTCACTATTTAATGCATGACCAACAGCCTGTAGGCGGGCAATGGAACTTTGATCAAGCCAATCGAAAAGCATGGTCAGGCGACCCACCTTTGCCACCAAAATTAACCTTTGAGCATGATCAAATTGATATAAATGTTATTCAACTAGTCAAGAAAGAATTTTCTCAACATATCGGCAATCTCAATTCCTTTCTATGGGCAACAACCCGTCAAAATGCCTTACTTGCTTTAGACCATTTTATTTCTAACAACCTACCCCACTTTGGCGATTATCAAGATGCCATGGTTTATGGTTCAGATTTTATGTTTCATAGTCTGCTCTCGCCTTATTTAAATTGTGGATTATTATTGCCACAAGAGGTGTGTGACGCTGCTCAAACAGCCTATTACAACGGACAGGCCCCCTTAAATGCAGTAGAAGGATTTATTCGTCAGATATTAGGATGGCGAGAATATGTGCGTGGAATCTATTGGTTATCTATGCCTAACTATAGCGATCAAAATACCCTTCATGCCAGCACGCCGCTGCCACAATATTACTGGACGGGTGATACAAAAATGGCATGTATGGCCGAGTGTTTCAGAAATACCTTTGAACATGGCTATGCTCACCATATTCAGCGTTTAATGATTACAGGTAACTTTGCGCTTTTAGCAGGTGTAAATCCATCAGAAATTTGCGAATGGTATTTAGCTGTCTATGTAGATGCTTATGAATGGGTCGAATTACCGAATACATTAGGCATGGCTATGTATGCAGATGGTGGCATCATGGCAAGTAAACCCTATGCTGCATCGGGTAATTACATACATAAAATGTCAAATTATTGTCAGCACTGTACATATAACGTCAAAACCAAAACTGAACCAGACAGTTGTCCATTTAACAGCTTGTATTGGTATTTTATGAGCCAGCATGAGGCCATATTTCGTCAAAATCCCAGAATGGCGATGGTCTACAAAAACCTTGATCGTATGAAAGATAAAGCTTCTGTCATGAAGCATGCAAAGTTACTTATTCATCAACTTGATGAGCTTTAAGATCATGAAAAAACAGCATCTACCCCAGAAAATATGTGTCTATTGTCAACGTCCTTTTAACTGGCGAAAGAAATGGGAGCGTTGCTGGGAAGAAGTAAAATATTGCTCTGAAAGATGTAAACGACAGGCTCGCTCAAATAAGTAAATATTTCACGCGATTTTTTTCACTGATTCAATACTACTCTTCATTGCTGAATCAGTTGTATTTCTATTGATTATATTTGATAGTCTTACGCATATTTATACTGACGAGAACAGTAAGCTCGTTCAACTTCTGGTGAACGTAATTGCTGATGCTTGGTTTTACGCCCTGCTATACGCTTGCGCCAGAGTTTAAAACTGCTCGATTTTAAGTTGTATCTCATTAAACGAATAACTTCACTTTCACATAAACCATACTCTCGCTCAATTGCTTCAAATGGAGTTCGATCTTCCCATGCCATTTCAATAATTCTAGATAAGTCCTGTTCATCAATTTTTTTCATGCTATACCCTTTTAAATTATGCTGTAACCAAATCTGATTCTTTAACAAACAACCTTTCGGAAATAGCTTCACTTATCCGATTGCTGCCTTGAATGTTTTCGTGTTTTGCTTCAGATAATAGAAAGACAAACATGAATTTTTTGTGATTTTTTAGCTTTATAAACTCTATTTTTTATATAAGACATAAATCATTGTAAAACCTTTGAATGGTTTAACTTTTTATTAGCCACTATGGCAAAATTTTTAATACCTAAAACATGAAAAAAGCCATTGCCTTGGCAATAGCTTTTTTGTTTATAATCATAAAATTATGCGCCCTTAGCTTAACTGGATAGAGCAGTTGCCTCCTAAGCGACCGACGTGGGTTCGAGTCCCGCAGGGCGCACATATTGAATCACTTAATCCTTCACTTCAGCCAGCAACGTTTCAGCTGCAAGCTTGCCCAAATTGTTAGAAGCAAGCGGACTATCGCCTGTTAGCAATTTACGGTCTCTATGACATTGACCTGTAATACTAGTGTTCAAAATCTTCACACCAAGTTTTTCAAGGTTCTCACCTACTAACCACGGTAAAGCCCCCGGCATATAACCAATATCAATATTTGCCCCCTTATCTAATGAATCAGGGAATACACAAATTTGATAATCTTTAAAAATATAATTCTCAGGCTGTACATCTACCGCCGCAGCAAGTAACGAAGCTGGTCCATGACATAACGTAATAATAAATTTGTCTTGTTCAACTGCCCATTTAAGAACTTTTTTTACATCTAAGCTATGTGGAATCTTAGCTAAAACACCATGCCCACCCGGAATAAATACAGCTGCATATGGTGAGTTTTCCCCCACTGCATTTTCTAAAATATCGGCAAGTTTTAGCGGATTTTTTAATTTATCTGCATATTTCTGGAAAGTATCTAATACCACCTGCTCTTGCTTTGGCATTGCCCACATTTCAAGTTTGGCTGGATTACCGGAAAGTGTCGCAACGTCAATTTCAAAACCAGCATTATCTAAATGAAACATCGGCAAGAGCATTTCTACTGGATGGTTTCCTGTAGAAAAGAACTTACCATTTTGCATCTGGATATAACGCTCATCGGTTGCAATCATTAAGACCTTTTTATTACCTGTATACGGCGTTGGGTAAGTCGTACCGTCGTAATCTGTTTTAGGCGAAGTATATTGGCTCAGTGAGTATGGTGATGGGAAGAATGCATTATCTTCTGCCAAATCTGGAGTCGGATTTTTATCATTTGATGCTGGGGTATTCATTGTTACCATCCTTTAGAATTGAAGAACGAAATAACAGCTTTAAGCCAGTTATTATTTCTTAGTACATGTATATTTAGATCAAGAAACTGGTGCAACACGCCAATAGAATTTGGCAATTTTTATATAGAAATAGGCACAATTAATAATTATAAATTTCAGTTTAGGCAAACCTGTTGTTCACCTAAACTATCACAGATTAAATTAAGTATTAATTTCTAAAACGATCTTTCCAATATGGTCACCTTGTTCCATACATGCATGGGCACTTTGTACATCTGAAAAATCATAGGTTTTATAGATTTGCGGTAAGCACTTGCCTTGCGCTAATAACGGCCACACATGTTCATGTAATGACTGAGCAATCTGGGCTTTTTCTTGGCTATTACGTGCTCGCATAGTTGAGCCAGTAATGGTTGCACGTTTTAAAATCAGTTTTTGTAAATCAAATTCTTTTGCAATTCGACCGCCCATAAAACCAATAATCACAAGTCGGCCATCGCGTTTTAATAGATTTAAGTTTTTCGAGAAATACGAACCACCCACAATATCCAAAATCACATCAACACCTTGGTCTTGGGTGTGTTTTAAAATTTCTTGCTCAAAATCTTGGGTTTTATAGTTAATTGCAGTCGTTAAGTTAGAGAGTGCTTCAACTTTATCTTCACTTCCAACTGTAGCAAAAGTTTTAATCCCTAAAGCATGGCAAATCGCTAAAGCTGTGGTCCCAATACCACTTGCACCACCATGAATCAGTGCTGTTTCGTTTTCTTTTAAACAGCCGATATCAAACAGGTTTGCCCAAACTGTAAAGAATGTTTCCGGAATCGCAGCAGCTTGAGTAAATGTTAGATTTTCAGGTATTGGCAATACTTGAGTTGCAGTGACAGCACAATACTCTGCATACCCGCCACCATTGGTTAAAGCGCAAACCTTGTCTCCAACTTTGAACTGTTGCACCTGTTCACCTACAGCAACTACCACCCCAGCGACTTCCAGTCCCGGAATTTGCGTAACACCTTTTGGCATTGGGTATAAGCCCATACGTTGCAATACGTCTGGGCGGTTAATTCCAGCAGCTTTTACCTCAATTAACACTTCATCTGCTTGAGGAACTGGAACATCTGAATCTTGAAGTTTTAAGACCTCAGGTCCGCCGGGAACCGTAATTTCAACAATTTTCATAGTTGTTGGAAGACTCATTGATATGCTCCATGTTTGGTTTATATTTTAAATGTATTGATTTACTTTAATTCATTGAAGATTTAGGTGGAACTCCAAACAGCCGTTTGAACTCTCGACTAAACTGTGAGGCACTTACATACCCTACCTGATAGGCAGCTTCCGCAACACCCATTTGATTATTTAGGATTAAATCACGTGCCTTATGTAATCGAGTAATTTTAATGTACTGTAATGGAGAATAGTTCGTGACTTTCTTAAACGCTTGATGAAAAAGAGAGACACTCATTCCTGCTTGTTTAGCAAGTTCCTGAACCGTTAAATTATGATAGTAATCTCTTTGAATAATTTCACAAATTGTATAAATCACACTATTTCGACTTATCATAGCCGAAAGATTTTCGATTAAATCACGGCTACCCGCCTGCAAAACCCGATAAATGAGTTCTCGTTTTATCTGTTCTCCTAATATCACGGTATCTTGTTTAGAACGAAGTAAATTCAATAAGCGTAAAGCAACCTCAGATATTGCCGCGTTCATATCTATAATATTTAAACCACAACTGAGCTTTACATCTCTGTTTTCAAGCTCATCTATAGATGACTGCTGCTCTTTATTCATTTTAGTGGCTAAATCAGCCATCATTTGAGGTTCAAACTTAATCGCAATTGCCAGCATCGGTTCATTTTCAACCCATGTATCGCAGTCAAAAGGTATAGCAATCGAGATGAGTAAACACTGGCCTTGTTGAAACTGAAAAGTTTCTTTTCCGATATATCCACGCTTTACGCCCTGTATGACTAAAACAATTGAAGGCTCTTGTAATACAGCGACAGGCTGTGTGGAATGATCAACCCTCATAAGGGTGATATTTGAAATATAAGTGGGGTATAGCCCTTCTTGAGGAGCTAAATATAAAAAAGCCTCTACCAAACTTTTCATCAAATCATTCTGTTGCATCGCTTTATTTTTACGGGCTATTTAAGATTTACTATATCAATCAAACTAAAAGGGAAAAGTATTTCTTGGTAGTACTTTGTATAAACAAGCAAGTTAAAGCTATTTTTAGGCATAAAAAAACCTAGAAGATCTAGGCTTTTTCACTTAGTCTGACTATTAAGCAGATAAGTTAAAGAACATTGCTGCAATCAAAATAATGACACCGAGCACAATACGATACCAAGCAAATACACGTAGAGTGTGACGTTCAACAAAAAGTACCAGTGCCTTTACTACAAATAAAGCTGCAATAAATGCTGCAACGAAACCAACACCAATATTAATCATGTTGTCTGAGGTCAACACATCAGCATTTTTAATTAAGTCAAATGTAGCAGCACCTAACATGGTCGGCATTGCAAGGAAGAACGAAAACTCTGTTGCAGCTTTACGTGATAAACCTGCAAACATCCCGCCTACAATTGTCGCACCTGAACGAGAAGTTCCTGGAATCATCGCAACACATTGAGCAAGGCCGACTAAAAGTGCCTGTTTAAAAGTGATTTTTGTCGCATCTAATGTTTTATGCTCAAACTGTTTAGATTCAACCCAGAAAATAATGAGTGCACCGACAATGAGGGCAATCGCAACCACAATTGGGCTAAACAAAACGCTTTTAATAAAATCGACGGCTAAAACACCAATAATCACTGCTGGGAAAAAAGCAATTAATACACTAAAAGCGAAATGACGCGACTCTACATCGCCACTAAAGAAGCCTTTAATCAAGTTAATAATTTTTTGTCGATATAACCAGCACACTGCCAAAATAGCACCTAACTGGATCACTACTTCGAATACACGACCACCATCTGAATGGAAATCGATAATATGACCAAATAAAATCAAATGGCCAGTACTGGAAATTGGTAAAAATTCAGTTAAACCTTCAACAAACCCTAGAAATAGTGCTTTTATAACTTCAAAATTTTCCATCACTTGCTCAAAAAGTTAATCACTAGAAAGGTCTAAAAATTTGTTTTATATCATGGATAAACCAACACTTTGGCCTAATTCATGTTCAATATCAGATCATTTCTAGCATTTTGGTTATTGCCTTTAATTAAAGGCCGATTATTTAAAGTGCAATAATGTATCACATCATTATGACAAACTTAGGTTAACTATCGTAAAAAGATAAAATCTAATCAATAACAAATCGTCTTCTAGTTATAAATAAAAGCTCTCACGCTCAAGCAATCCAACAAACCATCTTAAAACATCAAATAAACATGATATTATTTCAAGCATATGTCATTTATATTTAAAATTTAAACAGAATGAAAAATACTAAAATCAACGCACGTCATCTGATTATCGATCTCTTTCTTTCCTCTGCATACCCTCAGCTGAGTATTAAACAAATTTTGGTGGCAGCCAAACTGTTTAACTTAAGTGAAAATGGTATTCGAGTTGCGACAACTCGTTTGTTAAATGAAGGAATGATCGAAAGCGTAGAACGCGGAATCTATCAACTTTCCCCTTCTACGAAAGATTGGGCAAAAGTAATTCTCAATCGTAAAAATGGTATTAAACAAACTAAAGAATGGCAGCAGCATTATCTTGCTGTGTTTACAGGCACATTAGGTCGTATAGACCGAACTGCTCTTAAAAAGCGTGAACGTGTGCTGCGTCAATTTGGTTTTAAAGAATTAGAAACGGGTATTTACATCCGCCCAGACAATTTAGCTTATAGTTTTGAAAAAACCTGTGAGGAGCTTGTTCTAGCGGGACTAGAGAAAGAAGCAAAAATTTGTATTATTCAGCACTTCGAGCCATCAACGCTTAAGCAAATTTTTTCTTTATGGGATACCAAACAACTCGAAAAAAATTATGAAATGTATAGTCGAGATATCACACACTGGCTTGAGAACTATACTCACCTCTCCTTAAATAATGCAGCAGTTAAAGCCCTTCTTTTAGGTAGGGAAACGATTGCTTTGCTCATGAATGACCCCCTATTACCAACACCATTTGTAAATGAGTCTGCGCGTAATCAATTTGCTCAAGATGTACAACAGCTAGACGCAATCGGCCAAAAACTTTGGAAAAAAATATATGAACAAGAATTAAATCTATAGTCATCTGATTTATTTTTTTACAAACAAATATTTCACTTTTTAAATTTTTGTGACTATAGTTGTAATATAAAATATAGATACCGAACTCTAATTTGGGAGAATAAAAATGAATACACAGGTAAGTGTTACGGACCTATTTAGTAGAGAAGAAATACAAGAGCTTACAGAACCTTCAGATGTCTATGGTGCTTGGGCTGTTGCCAGTACATGGGCTGTTATTGGTGGAACATTCGCCAGCTTAATCATGATGTGGGATTACTTACCGAGTTGGGGTAAATTATTAGCATGTATGCTTGCCTTAGCAATCTTGGCGGGTCGTCAGTTATGTCTCGCAATTTTAATGCACGACGCGTCTCACAAAAGTCTGTTCAAAAATAAGAAAATAAATGATTTCGTCGGTGAATGGCTATGCGCCCGCCCCATCTGGAATGATCTTCAAAAATATCGTGTACATCATGTTCGTCACCATGCAAAAACATCTACTCCAGATGATCCAGATCTTTCTTTAGTTGCTGGTTTTCCTGTCAGTAAAAAGTCTCTGACTCGTAAATTCTTACGCGACTTAACAGGTATGACTGGATTAAAATTTAGCTTAGGTCGAGTTTTAATGGATCTAGATATCATGAAATGGACTGTTGCCAATGATCAAGTCTGGTTAGACCGCAGTCATAAAAATTTCACGGACTATGCAAAGAGTATTGCAAAAAATAGTACAGGCGCTATTGCAACCAATCTGGCACTTTATGGTGTTCTAAAAGCATTTGGTCAGCAACGTTTTTATTGGTTATGGCCTCTGGCTTATTTAACCCCATTCCCACTTTTTTTACGTATTCGCTCTATGGCAGAACATGCTGGTATGCAAACCAGCAATACTGCTTTAACCAATACTCGAACAACCAAAGCTGGATGGATTGCGAGAAGTTTTGTTGCACCAATCCACGTAAACTACCATATGGAACATCATTTAATGGCTTCTGTGCCATATTTTAAATTACCGCGTATGCACAAAGTACTAAGAGAACGTGGTCATGTTCCAGTTCCGCCTAGCTATTTTGAAGTGATTCATTCACTTTCATCAAAACAAGAATCATCAACTTAATGCATATTTAGAAGACCACTTTCAAATTTGTGGTCTTCTAGATTATTCACGTATCTCTAAATTTTTTAGTTTTAACTGAATTTGATAATACTTCGGTGTCACTCCCATCCAGCGTTTAAAAGCGCGGGTGAAATGGGATGTATCTGCATAACCTAAACTTAAGGCCACAGTTTCAATTGATGTTGCACTATTTTCTAAAAGATTATGCGCATGTTCTTTTCGAGTTAAATCAACTAATGCTGAAAAACTTGTATTCTCGGTTGCCAAATATCGTTGCAGGCTACGCTCTGACATATTCATCATTTGAGCGACTTGCTTAACTTTTAACATTTCCCCCTGACTATTCATCAATAATTTTTTAATTACGTGACTAATTTCTGCTTTCCATCCGCTGCGTAACTTCAGTTTATCTATATCTTTTTTACACTGTGCTTTTAGTAAAGGTGCAAGCATCGGGTCGGCTGTTAGGATAGGCTGCGATAAATATTTTTTTGGAAAAATCCAGGCATTATGTTTTTCATTAAATAAACAATCTACACCCAATTCTTCTTTTAGTTTTGAAAAACCGACAGGTTCAGACATATTTAACTTAACGGTACCTAAAGAAGATAATCCTGTTAGATGCTTCGCGATTTGAACAAAACCTAATAACAAAAAAATAGTAGCATTTGGACTCAACTGAAAAGCTTTCAAAGGCTGGCGTATAGACCAGTAAATATAATCTTGCTCTTGTTTTAACTCGGGCTTAAATGCATCACAACGTGATCCAATAAATTGTTCAAGTGTTTTTAGGGCTTCTTCTAAATTTGCACAAACCATGGCCGCCATACCTACCGAACCATAACAAGATGCTTTCATTTCCAAAGCCAAATAACCCGCTAATGCTGGCTCATGAGTGAGTTCAATAGCATGTTCAAGAAGTTTGTTTAAAGCATTAAATTCAACATACCAATAGGGTTTGGTTAATTGTTCTAATGTTACGCCACTTCCATCTAGAAGCTGATCACCCGAGATATTCCAGCGCTTAACTATATCGACTAATAAATTAATATAAGTTCCAGGTAATTCTGGATTCATGCGTGATCCATTAGCAATCATAATTGTGGCGTCAAATGGTAAAAACTGTCAGTTCATGAACTATGCCACGTTTTTAAATTGATGCATAGTTGTTCAAAATGGAATCCAGTGATTCGCACTAGACAGCACAATTTCTGAAAAGAATACAGGTCACCTTATGAATATTTTGATCGTTCATGCTCATCCAGAGCCACAGTCTTTTACAGCATCATTAAAAACGACAGCTCAGCAAACATTTAAAAAGTTGGGTCATCGTGTAGAAGTTTCTGACTTGTATTCAATGCAATTCAACCCTGTAGCTTCCAAAGAGGATTTTTTAGAACTCAATCAACCTGACTACTTTAATTACGCATTAGAACAACGTAATGCCGCCAAGCAAAACCTTTTAGCACCTGATATCCAAGCGGAAATTGAAAAAGTAAAACGAGCAGATTTGATTATTTTAAACTTCCCTCTTTACTGGACTTCTGTCCCAGCCATTTTAAAAGGATGGATTGATCGCGTATTCATTTCAGGACTTTTTTATGGCGGAAAACGCTTTTATAACCACGGTGGTATGGCGGGTAAAAAAGCGATGCTCTGTTTAACACTGGGCGGTAGAACGCATATGTTTGGCGAGAACTCTATTCACGGACCAATAGAGCATTATCTATCACCTATTCAACGCGGTACCTTAGCTTATACTGGCTTTGAAGTTCTTCCACCATTCATTGCCTATCATGTACCTTATATTAGCCAAGAAGCACGAGAAACCATTCTTGAGGACTATATAACGTACCTTACTCACCTCGACCAGCTCGAACCTTTAAAGTTTCCCAAACTTGAAGAATTTGATGAAAAGTTATATCCCCTTTAATGCTATGTTTTAGCTCTAAAAGTAGAATAACCAGACCTATTTTTCATTTTTGGTTATTCTTTTAAGTTATAGAGAATTAGAAGTAGTCATTAAACCATTATAAAAATTGATCAAATGGTCAAAAAATTTGCTCAATTTTCACTGCGTATTTAGGAATATAAAACTTAATCAATAATATACACATGTAAAGAAACTAGACTTATCCAGTAAAAATGATAACTAATACTCAATTCATAACCAATCAATTCATATTTTTACAAAAAAATCTTTGACCATTTTTTTTGAATTTATGACAAAAATGTCATAAAAACAAAGC
>NZ_JBIUCP010000043.1:0-33879 GCF_044538765.1 Acinetobacter sp. ABJ-A23_2 | reverse complement strand
GTGTTTTACTATCTTATAATTTCAAAAATATTACCTAAAAAGCCTGTATTTACGTATTTTTAGAATTTTACTAATTTTATTTTTTAATATTTACAAAAAAAATAGTTCCATGAAATTTCAAGAAAGAAATTAAATGAAAGCGTTAAATGCACTCCCCTAACTCATAGGAAATTTGCTATATTTGACGTTTTTCTGCGACATCTATTTTCGATTGATATGAATACGGCAATACAAGCAGCTCTCGACCATGCAGTGCAAACCCTTCAGCAAGAAGGTGTGCTTCCTTCGGATTGGAATAATTCAAGCAATTTAACGCGCACCAAAGACCGAAGCCATGGCGACTTTGCTTCTAATATTGCCATGATCGGCTCTAAAGCTGCTGGTATGAAACCACGCGATTTAGCTGAGAAAATTCTAGCAGCGCTACCAGAAGTTGCAGACATCAGCAAAGCTGAAATTGCAGGCCCTGGTTTTATCAATTTCTTTTTAAATGCAGATCAACGTTTTGCAATTCTTGACCAGATTCAGGCTCAAAAAGAAAGCTTTGGTCGTAGCCAATCAAATGCAGCTAAAAAGATTCAAGTTGAATTCGTTTCTGCAAACCCGACGTCTAGCCTACACGTAGGTCATGGCCGTGGTGCTGCTTATGGTATGACTGTTGCAAACTTGCTTGAAGCAACAGGTGCTAAAGTTGATCGCGAATATTATGTAAATGATGCTGGCCGTCAAATGGATATTTTGGCGACTTCTACTTATTTACGTTATTTGGAATTACTTGGACAAAACCTTGTATTCCCTAAAAATGCATATCAAGGCGATTACGTTAAAGAAATCGCACAAGGCATCATTGATAAAGATGGCGATGCTTACGTTCGTGAAATTGCGAATGTTTATAAAGATGTACCAGAAGACGTGCAATATGCTGAAGAGCTAGATAGCGAAGGCAACAAAGTCGTATTATCTGGCGACAAAGAAAAACACATTGACGGTCTTATTGCCAACTCACAACAATTATTAGGTGAAGGCTACCGCGTATTCCATCAAGCCGCACTCCATGCCATTTTAGATGACATTAAAGATGACCTTGCTGACTTCGGCGTAACCTTTAATCAATGGTTTAGTGAAGCATCTCTTAGCGCAAAAATTGACGAAGCGTTAGAAACACTTGATCAACGCGGCTTCTTATATGAAAAAGATGGCAACATCTGGTTTAAATCGACTGAATTTGGTGATGAAAAAGACCGTGTTGTGAAGCGCCGTAATGGTCAAACGACTTACTTTGCATCTGATATTGCTTATCACTTAAACAAACTACAACGTGGTTATACTGACCTTGTTGATATTTGGGGTTCTGACCACCACGGTTATATCTCTCGCGTAAAAGCCGCGATTGATGCGATGGGTTATGACTCGAAAAAATTGACTGTTCTTTTAGTTCAGTTCGTAAGTTTATGGCGTGGTGGCGAGATGGTTCAAATGTCATCTCGTTCGGGCCAGTTCGTGACTTTACGCGACTTACGCAAAGAAGTTGGCAATGACGCGGCTCGTTTCTACTACGTAATGCGTAAGAGCGAACAGCACATTGACTTTGACCTTGACCTTGCTGTTTCACAAAGTAAAGACAATGCGGTGTATTATATTCAATACGCTCATGCACGTATCTGCCGTATGTTAGAAAAAGCAGCAAGCACTGGCTTACAATTTGAAGTAAGTGCAGCTCGTTCACATGCTGCGCGTTTATCACTTGATGCAGAAACTGAAATTCTTGCTAAACTGGCTGCATATCCAGACGTTGTGTTACGTGCTGCTAATGCGTATGAACCGCACCAAGTAGGTAACTACTTAAAAGAATTAGCTGCGCTATTCCACGGTTGGTACAATGAGCATAAAGTTTTAAGTGATGATGCTGAACTTACACAAGCACGCTTATTACTTTCAATCAACGTACAACAAGTATTGCGCAATGGCTTAGAATTACTCGGTGTTTCTGCACCTGAAGCCATGTAATTTACTGTTGGGGTATTTGGCAAAGTCATATACCCCTTCGTGTTGTAAGAAATAACGCTTTGTAAGGAAATCCACCCATGCAAAGCGATGTTTTAAATTAAACGAGAACTAAACTCGAAATAAAACAATCAAAAGACAGAGGAATAATCCACGTGTTTGGCAAAACGCAACGCGGTGTATCTGAAAGACCTAATAAGCCTAAAAAGCCTTTAATTCCTAAATGGTTAGGGACACTTGTCGCTATTTTAGCGGTCTTATGTATCGCAGTAGTGCTCATGCTTTGGAAACCGTGGCAGCCAGTTTCTTCAAAAAATCAGATTACTTCTGATCACTACAAAGAAGAAGAAACCAATAAAGATTACCGCTTTTATGACTTACTGCCTCAACAGCAAGTTACCCCTATTCCAGAACAGGCAGTTCCAGAGAGCAAAAACCAAGGTACCGCTATGATTGTAGAGGCACCTAGCACAGCTCAACCTGCGGCATCAGAAGCTGTTGCTAGTACTGATGATAATACGGACTCTACAGCTGCTGCACCTCAACAACCAAATTACATTTTACAAGTCCGTAGCTATGCCGATCCGGATCAAGCAGATGCTCGACGCGCAGAAATCATTTTAAATGGCTTATCGGCTGATGTAATTAGAAGCTCAGAAAATGGTAAGACGTGGTACCGTGTTATTTCTGGTCCATATGATACCCAAGAAGCTGCTCTTGCTGCTCAGCAAACATTACAGCATAGCGGCATTGACTCTATCGTAATTAAACGCAAATAAAGCATAAGTAATAAAAAAAGGAACAAATATTTGTTCCTTTTCTTTTAAATATCAGCACAATTTCTTTCGTTTGACCCCAAACCTTTCTGTCTTGCTTTCTGAAAAGCTGGTCTTTGCTGAATCCGATGTAAAAATGCTTGAATATGCGGATATTTGCCTTGAAGACGTGACTGTAGAGCCTCTAATGGAAAACTCATTTGAATATCGGCAAATGAAAAATCCCCTGCAAAATATTCATGTTCAGACAAGTAGTTTTCTAAAAAACTAATATGATCTTTCATACGCGGGCGAACAAAATTTGCCTTCACCCCTTCTGTAATTTTCTTTGCTACAGGTTGAATTAACCAAGGTACATGTTTGTTCACGTTATTCATGACCAAAGTCATCACTAATAACGGCATAAGTGAACCTTCAGCATAGTGCATCCAGTAAATATACTGCTGTAAATCCTGAGCTTGCTTAGGTTTAAATTGCTGTTTTTGATCATAGCGCTGCTGCAAATACTCTAAAATGACAGCGGATTCTGCAATGACTTGCTCATCATCTGTCAAAATCGGCGCCTTACCGAGCGGATGGATACATTTCAGCGTTTCCGGTGCTGAGTAGTTGGGTAAGCGTTGATAATAATGAATATCATAATCTAAGCCTAACTCTTCTAAAGCCCATAAAATCCGAAACGATCGCGAACATTCCAGGTGGTGTACACTAATCATGTTATTGCCTACTTTTATTTTTCTTTTTTACATAAAAAACAGCATGTGAACATGCTGTTTTATTCCATTTGTGGGATGGATATAAAGTCATCCACCTCAACAAAATAGCATTTTTATGCTGTAACAAGCACAGTATGAATGTCTAAACTACGTAACAAAGTTTTAGTTACTGGCGTTTTACTACATACCGTTAAAATTTTCTGTTGAAGCTCTTCGTTTGGCAACTCTTTAAAAACAATACGACGCTCGATATGTTCTTCATGCTCACGATTGGTATGAAAATCAATTTCAACCGAGAACTCACCAAAATCATATTCTTTATGCTTTGCATACATTCTTAATGTAATGAGTGTGCAAGCTGCCAGACTTCCAGTCAGCAAATCATAGGGTGCGGGCCCCTGATCATGACCTTCTAACTTTTCCGGTTCATCACAAAAATATTGATGACGGCCACTGGTAATTTCACCTTTCCACTGTTCGGCAAGAGGTTTTGCCTTACTACTCGCGATTACTACTGTCATTTTGATGCTCTCATTTGATCTGGAAGAACTGGGGCCTCTAAACGTGCACCAACATAATCTGGAATTTCACCAAAACGTACATCATGATTAATCCACTGTTCACGTGCTTCTTTTAAATCATCCATAGTACGTGCAACAAAGTTCCACCATAGCAAAATTGGAGTTTCAAACGGTTCACCACCAATTAACAGCACACGGTTACCTTTTTTGATTTCAATCTCAATTTCACTCAATCCAGTATCCAATACAACCATATTGTCAGCAGTGAGTTCATGACCATTCACATGAGCAACGCCATCTAATGCCATGAAACCATATTCAAACTCAGGATTTAATGGAATACGTGTTTTAGTATCTTGAGTAGCAATAAGGTCCACACCTACTAACGGTGTATGCACCACAACTGGAGAAGTCGTTGCCAAGTATTCACCCACGAGCACGGTAAACTCTAAACCGTCTTTTTCAACAACAGGCAACTCAGGATAATGTTCAAATTTCGGATCCATGTTGCGCTTAGCATCTGGCAAGGCAATCCAGAGCTGTGCAGCGTGCATTTGGGTTTCTGTATTAGGTGCAACTTCGGTATGAGAAATACCATGCCCTGCTGTCATCAAGTTCACCTGTTTAGGGCGAATTAACTGCTTTGAACCTAAACTATCAGTATGCATCATGGTACCTTCAATCATCCACGTGAAGGTTTGCAAACCAATATGCGGGTGTGGGCCTACATCTAAACCATTACCTGCAGGAAACGTTACTGGGCCTGCATGGTCTAGAAAGCACCATGCCCCGATCATACG
This sequence comes from Acinetobacter sp. ABJ-A23_2, assembly GCF_044538765.1. Lineage (NCBI taxonomy): Bacteria > Pseudomonadati > Pseudomonadota > Gammaproteobacteria > Moraxellales > Moraxellaceae > Acinetobacter > Acinetobacter sp. ABJ-A23_2. The sequence goes on along the minus strand of NZ_JBIUCP010000043.1, from coordinate 29,062 downwards.
CTTTTGACGGCTAGGTAAAGCCCGCTTAATGACTGTCCCCTGTCCAATTTCAGCAGAGCGAATTGGAAATTCCTGAATAAATTGATTGGCAAATTTCTCGCAATCCTTTGAATCAGAAATATCGTAATCATTATTATTGCTCATGATATTACTCTCTTTTACCTATGCTTTTGCAATGAGTCGTTATACTGATCTTAACAATACACTCATTATTCAATATAGTCTTTTAGTAATACACAGGGTGCTATCAATGAGACAATCCGCTTTTTAGTTATAGAAAATGATTAAAGGTATATAACATAACTTCTTAAGAAGATTGAGTTTTAACAAGTTGTTTTAAGTTTTTCATAAATTGTCCAAATTGTGGCAAGAACTCTTCAAATAGTGGATGGTCCCGATTTTCCAGCATGACTTCACTAAATAACTTTAGACCAACGGCAAAAGATTTTGTGGTTTGATCATCGAAAAATTCTGCATTCTTTAACTTTTCAACAATCTCAAAAATATCGTCATGATTACCAGTATAGAACTCAAGTCTTTCCATATAGGTAGAAACTTCGCCTTTGGCATTTTTTAAATGTTGTACCGTAACGTGATATTGATGTTGTTTCATATATAAATTCTCTATTAAAAATTAATGATTTTGGATAATTTAAACCTGCTTCAAGTCAACTTGAAATTGAGTAAATACCGATTGCAAACAGGCTAAAAATTGTTCTTGTTTGGCGTCTGTCAGTTAAGTCTTGGATGAGTAACTTTTAGACCTGCTTCTTTGATTTTTTGCTGTAGCTCTAACATGTTGTATCTCAACTTATAGGCGCCCGATTGCAACTGCAGCCTGATCAATTTTTTCAGCAATTTGATAGATCTGCTCTTGCTGCAAATCAGTTGTATTTAATTTCAAACGTAAAGCCGTCTTTAAGTTTTCCATGGCGCGGTGAATTTCGATTAATTGATCATTACTGTGAATTTCACGTCTTAAGCGTAATTTTTCTAACAGTGCACTTAACTTATCTTTTTGTTCAGTTAAATAAGCCTCACCAAACTCCGTAATTTGATATTGTTTACGCTCTACATCTAACAAGTTAATTAGATTCATTTCTTCCAGACTGGTTAAAGTGGGATAGATTGTTCCCGCACTTGGTATATAGCCATCACCGACCAAATCACTTATCTCTTTTATAATTTCATAACCATGCTTAGGGCTTTGCTGAATAAGGTGAAGTACCAGAAGTTTCATACGTCCCGCTTCAAAAAGTCTTCCACGACGCCCCGAACGGTGATGTCCGTGGTGATGTTCATTGTGCTCAGTATGATGATGTTCTGATTGTTGTCTCATCTTTGAATGTTCTCTAATATGCCTAATTTATAATTATTAAGATATATCTTAAATAATATTTTAGCAATTTAAGATATATCTTTAAATTTTAAGATTATGATATCAAATGAATTATTTATTTTTAAGTAAGCGGTTTAGAAGAATTAGGTAATAAAAAAGAGCGTTCGAGTGCTATTTCTACTGCAAGAAGAGTCAAAATTACTCACAAATTAGCCAACCTGTTTAAAATTTGACTTTAACATTTTCTATTATTTAAGATTAAGCAAATGATGAGGTTTTGATTGACACTCCTAAAAGAAAAAATGTATTTTCTCTAACAATTTCAAATACCAATCGATTTCTCATGAATAGAGAGCATAACTTAAAGAGCTTAGTTGAGCTAGAATCACAAATTGAAAAACGTCTCGTAGAGTTTAAAAGCAAACGTAAAGATAATCAAAAATACAATAAAATTTGGTCACTATCTCAAATATGGCTCACTGCCCTTACCACTATATTCATAGCTATTAATGCAAAGGAGTCCTTTTGGATAATTAATATCTTAGCTCTTCTGACTAGTTCGTTGGCTAGTGTTGCTGTACAGATGCTGAGTAAATATATGTATCAAGAACGATTGGCTATGAATATTTCAACTATTTGTGCACTTTATGAATTAAGAAGTACAATTATCATGGATAAAAAGAAGGAGGAAGATGATAGCAACACCTACAAAATAACAATTCAAAAAGTAGAAGTATATCAAGAACGCTATCAACATATATTAAATATAGCGAATGGTCAGTGGCAAAAGTATATAAATGAAGAAAAAGAGAAAAATGAATGAAAACTTTCTCTAAAGTACTTACCCTAAATAAATTACATATTATTGAAAATATTATTAATACAGCTAATAATTCCGGTAGTGCACAAGCTGATTATTTCAATGTAGGTAATCCAATTGAGAATCCTCCTTTGCTTAGAGGATCAATAGTAATTCACTTAAACATATCATTTTTGACTGATAATAAGCAGTTTTTCAAGACAGGGAGCCCAATTGATACAGGAAGTATTAAATTTGGTTTCCTCAAGCCTGATATTGAAAATGATCTATTTTTAAAAATAATAAGTTGTGATTATATAAAATTTTATTTATTAGTATTAGATTTGTTTAATCTACCTATTTCATCATTAGAAAATCTAAATTCTCACAAAGTATGTATTAGCTTAAAACCTATTCTTGAAAAATATTTTCCAACAGCTGTAGTAAATTTTATGTATAAAGAAAAAAATCCACATGCTTGGCTTTTTGAGTTTTGTTTAGATTCAGGATATATGCTTAAGGAAAACCATATTGATAAAATTTTTATACCTAATACATATATATCAAATCCTATTATTAAAAAATTGAGCAATATACTTAAAGATAAAGTAGTAAAATACAATCCAAAATATGGCATTGAAGGTCGAGAATATTAATGTCAAAATTTTATGTTGTTGGAGCTTATGAAGACTTTAAGCTGAATATTTTTCCTTCGCATATTTCCCCTATTATTGCTGAACACCACATGGGAAAATATCGTCGTTGGGCATACAAAATCGAAATTCCATATAAAATAACACCCACACATGCGGTAGGACAATTTTATGACACACCTCAGCAGATGTTTCCATTTATGACGTATAATCTTGTGTCTCCCATCATATTAAGATCAGATTCCCAAATAATTGCTATATCAAAGGACAAAATATTAGTTGAACATAACCATTTCATCCTTTGTCAACAAATATGTATTGAAGCTTTAAAAAATATCACACAGCCAAAATTTTTATATCGCTCATTTTTGACAATAAAAAACTCTTTGAACTAATACCATGGTTTGATTTTAATTAAGCTAATTCTACTTTTAACTTTTTTATAAAATTAGCACAATACAAAATAATTTTAATAAAAATCAGGTATTTAAAAATTTACTTTATCTCAAAACAGTAAAAAGCCGACTTTTCTAAGTCGGCTTTTTTAATCTATTTTAGAGTTTTTTCAACTCCCTCACGCATCTTGCACTTCATTTTAAAGTTTCAATTTAAAACTCATTCATGGTGTAAAATCAGCAAAATGGTTGCATTTTAAAACTCCAATTTTACTCCCACTCAATCGTTGCTGGTGGTTTAGATGACACGTCATATACAACACGTGATACATCTTTAATTTCATTCATAATACGGGTTGAGATTTTATCAACCAATTCATATGGTAAATGTGCAAAACGAGCTGTCATAAAGTCAACCGTTTCAACTGCACGAAGTGCGATTACCCATGCATAACGACGGCCATCACCTACTACACCAACTGACTTAACAGGTTGGAATACGGCAAATGCTTGAGCTGTTTTGTCATACCAACCGCTGTCACGAAGCTCTTGCATAAAGATGTCATCAGCAAGACGAAGAATATCTGCATATTCTTTTTTAACTTCACCCAAAATACGAACACCTAAACCAGGGCCCGGGAATGGATGACGGTAGATCATGCTGTGCGGCAAACCAAGTGTAGTACCTAATTTACGTACTTCGTCTTTAAACAAGTCACGTAAAGGTTCAACCAATTCAAATGCTAAATCTTCTGGCAAACCACCTACGTTGTGGTGAGATTTAATAACGTGTGCTTTACCTTGTTTGCTTGCAGCAGATTCGATTACGTCTGGGTAAATCGTACCTTGTGCCAAGAATTTCACGCCATCAAGTTTACGTGCTTCTTCAGCAAATACTTCAATAAACTCACGACCAATAATCTTACGTTTTTTCTCTGGATCAACTTCACCAGCCAATGCAGTTAAGAAACGTTGTTCAGCATCTGCACGAATAACACGGATACCCATGTTTTCAGCAAACATTTGCATCACTTGGTCACCTTCGTTTAAGCGAAGTAAACCGTTATCAACAAATACACATGTTAACTGGTCGCCAATTGCTTTGTGTAAAAGCGCAGCAACAACAGATGAATCAACACCACCTGAAAGGCCTAAAAGAACTTTTTCATTACCGATTTGTTCACGTAATTGTTCTACACGTAAATCGATGATGTGTTCAGGTGTCCAAAGACCACCACATCCACAAATTTTATGAACGAAGTTTGCAAGTAACTCTTCACCTTTTGCCGTGTGCGTTACTTCTGGGTGGAATTGCACGCCATAGAAACGACGCGTTTCATCACTTACAGCAGCAACTGGACAGCTTGGTGTGCTTGCAGTAATCGTAAAACCTTCTGGAATCTTGCTCACTTTGTCGCCGTGGCTCATCCAAACATGGAGTTGGTTTTCGCGGTCTTGTAAGTTGCCAATAAGTTGGTCACGTTTAACGATATCAACTTCAGCATAACCAAACTCATGTACAGTACCCGGCTCAACTTTACCGCCTAACTGTTCAGACATGGTTTGTAAACCATAGCAAATACCCAATACTGGAACGCCTAATTCAAACACCACTTGCGGTGCTCGTGGGCTGCCCTCTTCATGCACACTCTCAGGTCCACCTGATAAAATGATACCGTTTGGCTTAAAAGCACGAATGTCTTCTTCAGACATATCAAAGGCATACATTTCAGAGTAAACACCAGCTTCACGTACACGACGTGCAATGAGCTGACTATATTGAGAGCCGAAATCCAGGATCAGGATACGATCTTCAGTAATTTGAGTATTGGTAGTCATGACAAACCACTAAATGGCAAAAGAATTAAGCGCGCCATTTTAACATTTTTCACGCTTCGGCGCACCGCAAATCATCATATATCTTATTTTTTTCATATCAGAATCATTTCTATATTGGGATTGATCAATATAAATTAAAATTTATTGATATTTATCAACATACTGTATACCCCCTAAAAACTTCACACACATTGATAAATTCATCACATTCTATGCAACATCGTTGTGAATTTGATGTTAAGATGACCCGATAAAACAGGCATTACCATGGAAAGGTAAATACCATTAGCGATATTTGTCTGTCCTTAAACAGTTATCCGTTTTTTATGGCTTGTTGCCCCATATCAAAATCAATAGAAATCTAAGGAACAACAATGCTTCAAAGTATGATTGCAGATTTCCAGCAACATTTTTGGTTGTATGTCTCTATTCCTTTCATGAGTGGTTTAATTGGCTATGTCACAAAAGTGATTGCCATTCAAATGATGTTCTCACCACTTGAATTTAAAGGTATTAAACCGTTTTTTGGCTGGCAAGGTATCGTACCTCGTAAAGCTGAAAAAATGGCAACCATTGCTGTTGAACTCATGACAGCCAAGCTGATTAAGCCCGAAGAAATTTTTGCTCGTCTTGACCCAAAGCGTATTGCCAAAGAAATTGAAAAACCATTAATGGCAGCAGCAGAAGATATTACGCGTGAAGTGGCGCAAGAGTATCAACCCGGTTTATGGGAAGGTATGCCTGAGTTTGCCCGTCAAAGACTGATCCGTAGAGTGCAATCAAAAGCACCGGAAATAGTCGAGCACATCATGAGTGAAGTGCAACGTGACGTAAATCGATATTTTGATATTAAGCATTTGGTGATTAGCAACTTGCTTAAAGACAAACGTCTGCTCAACAATATTTTTAAGCGTGTAGGCAAACAAGAATTTAAATTTTTCAGTAACGTTGGCTTTGTATTCGGTTTTGGTATTGGTGTAATCCAAATGTTGTGCTGGATTATCACGCAAGGCAAATACCCTTGGATGCTGCCGATGTTTGGCGGATTTGTGGGGTTCTTTAGTGACTGGATTGCGCTACAAATGATGTTTAGACCTCTCTATCCGAAAAAGATATTGGGTTATACTTGGCAAGGTCTATTTATTAAACGTCAAAATGAAGTAGCAGCTGACTATGCAGCTTTAATTTCCAAACAGCTTTTAACTTCACGTCATATGATGGAAGAGTTGTTTTCTGGTACTCACTCTGCACGTGTGATTGAGCTAGTTAACCGCCATGTTAAACAGGAAATTGACATACAAGCAGGTGTGATTCGCCCACTTGTTGTTTATGCAATTGGTGGAGAAAAATACCAGAATATGAAAACGCAGGTTGCTGAACGTATTATGCAACAGCTGCCAGAGACTATGAAATATGTTGAGTCGTATGCAGAAGATGCGATGAACATTCGCAGTACTTTAATTGAACGTATGCAAAAATTAACACCATCCGAATTTGAGGGCATGTTACGTCCTGCGTTCAAAGAAGATGAGTGGGCACTCATTGCAGTAGGCGCAGTACTTGGTTTTGTTGTTGGGGAATTACAAATCCAGTTTATGCTCTAATTTTTAAATATAAAAACCGGATGAATTGATCATCCGGTTTTTATTTTGTCTTGAATATTATTTTTCAATTGCATGGTCTAGGCTAATACGTCCAGCACCGTGAAGCATCAAGAAGAATAATCCACCCGCCATTGCAAAGTTTTTCATAAAGTGGATGCCATTGTTATATTGCGCTGCTGCATCAGCACCACCTTGGTGGAACAAGAACGCAGTTAAAATACTAAAGATTCCAAGACCAAAAGCTGCAAAACGTGCTTGGAAACCAAATAACAAGGCTAAACCACCACCGAACTCAACCAAAATGACTAATGGTAGAATTCCACCTGGAACACCCATCGCTTCCATATAACCTACAGTTGCAGCATAACCAGTAATTTTTCCCCAGCCAGCAACAAGGAAGATATACGCAATAAGTACACGAGCAACAAGGCTAATAAAACTGTCCGCGCCTGGTTGCGTTACGATATTTTTGACCACCACATTTGGATTAAACATACAGCCACCTTTATTTAAATGCTTATTTGTTGATGAACTTATTCTAGGTTTGGGACATTGATAATTAAATATACAAAATCCATATATATCGTTGCACAAATAGAATGATCAATTTGTATATTTTTGATGTTTTATACTGACTTTCTATAGGCTCACTGCTACGATTTGAGCACGGTTTACCACTTAGTTATCTCATGGAACTTCTTGATTTTATTCTACACGTTGACCAGCATCTGGCCGAATTTATTACAAATTACGGGACCTGGATTTATGGCATTTTATTTTTAATTATTTTTGTCGAAACCGGTCTAGTGGTTATGCCGTTCTTGCCAGGCGATAGTTTATTATTTGCAGCAGGTGCTTTAGCCGCGTCTACAGGTAAGATGGATCCATGGTTGTTGGGTACTCTACTCTTCCTTGCAGCTGTTCTAGGCGACACAGTGAACTATCATATTGGACGTTTTATCGGTCCACGTGTGTTTGAAATGAATTCCCGCCTCATTAACAAACAGCATTTAACGAAAACTCAAGAATTCTTTGCCCGCCATGGTGGCAAAACAATTATTTTTGCTCGATTCATTCCATTTGCCCGTACCTTTGCTCCTTTTGTTGCTGGTGCTGGTAGTATGAATTATAAGTTTTTCCTGACATATAACTTAATTGGAGCATTCTGCTGGGTGGCTTCTTTTGTAACCTTAGGTTATTTATTTGGAAATATGCCAGTTGTAAAAGACAACTTTACCCATCTTATTTTCGGCATCATTATTATTAGTGTTCTACCGGGTATTATCGGGTTTATTCGCGAGAAGTTAAAAAACCGTAAGGCTAACGTTTAAGACTGCATTTAGAAGAAACGAAATACCACGGGAAGCATACATAAAATGAGTAACATGGCCGATCCTTTATATAAATGATCGGCTTTTATTTTTTGCATTGAACCCGTCAATAAAGCACGTCCAAAAATCATCCAAAAGCTCGCCGCAGGAATAAGCGTCAAAGTAAAAGCTGCAAAGACCATAAGAAAATTTTCAGGTGAATTCCATGTTTCGGCAGGAAAAATACCAGCTGCAAAAAGTAAGGACTTAGGATTTTTTAAAGTAGAGAAGAATAACTGACGTGGGCGAATATTACGGTGGTTCTGACTAAACTGCTGTAAATGCGTAGTTTTCCATAAACGAAATGCCATCCAGAACACATATAACACACTCGTAATATGCAAAATGAGCAGTAGCGCAGGCCAAACAGGTGCTGCTAAATGAATAAACACAGCCCAAAAGCTAATCCCATAAGCATAACCCAACCATTGCATTGGAATAAGCCAGAATGTTTTAGATAAACCTTGTGAGTGAGCAGCGGTTGCAAGTAGTGCATTTGTCGGGCCCGGGATAAGCAACACAGCCAACATTGCTAATACAAAAAACCAGCTTTCAATCATAAAGTTTCCACATTGGTAAAGATGCGGCCACCTTAAACGAAATAGGCAAAATATAGCAAGTTTAGAGAGTATTTCGACTAGAAAAAATACAGCTAATTTAATATTACATTATTAAAAAGTTATTGATTTATATTTATTTTATTATGAAACATTTTGCTAAACTTTAATCATCACAATATGCTCTGATTAGCATATTGTGATGAAAAATTGATTATTAATTCGCCTTTTTACGGACAATAATTGGACAATTTTTAAACTGAGCAGCCTGAACAATCGCTTCTTGTTGTCCCATTACACGTGAAAGTTCGGTGTTCTTGGTTGAAGAAGATTGCCCCATGTTGACAGAGATGGATGGACCAAAACCCCAACCGCCGCGTCCCCAGCCACCACCAAGTCCAACGCCAACACCCATACCTGTACTTTTTGGAGTCTGTACACCATTGTCGATATATTGTTGAATGCGGTTATATTCACTTTGCAGTTGCTGGCAACTCAAAGATTGATACTGCGTCGGAGACACATAAGTCGGTTTTACCGTCGTGGCACAAGCGCCCAATAGTAAAGTGGCTGCTGCCAAAGGCACAATATATAAGCCTTTCATCATTTTTCTCTTATCTTTTTGGTTCAATTTCGCTGAACAATGCCTCATAAGACTGAGTCAATTTATGTTCTGGCGCCAAGTGAGCCAAAGGTAAATTTTTCTGATGTGATTCTTTCATTAAAATCGAAGGCGGTAACATGCTATTAAGCACAGGTAAGCCTTCATCTTTTAACTGTTGAACCACTTCCCGCGGTAATTTTGCTTGGGATTGGAACTGATTCACCACAATTCCTTCAATTTCCAAGCGATCATTATGATCATCTTGCGTTTCGAGAACATTTTCAATCAATGTTTGTAACGCACGCTTTGAAAACACATCACAGTCGAAAGGAATCAGAACTTTATCTGCTGCAATTAAGGCAGACAACGTGAAAAAGTTAAAGGCCGGCGGTGTATCGATATAAATACGGTCATAGCGCCCAATTAAGCTTTGAATAGAATCACGCAACTTATAAATTTTATGCTTGCTTTCAAGCGCGTGCTCAAGTGCGCCAAGCGTAGGACTTGCTGGAAGCACATCTAATTTTGCAAAAGATGTAGAGTGCACAAAACTGTCGAGATCTTTGTTACGAGGAGCTTTTAAAATTGAGCCTAGTGCATTACCAATTAAGCCTTTTTGTTGATTATTCCCCAGCACATCTTCAAAGAAGTTTTCAATATTTGGTTCTAAAACGGCTTTATCAGCAGCGTATGTTGCTTCTTCGCCTAAAAGGTATTGGCTAGAGTTGGCTTGAGGATCAAGATCGATAACCAAGGTCCTGAAGCCATGTTTGGCACTAATCGCAGCCAAATTTACAGTAATACTTGATTTCCCTACACCGCCTTTTTGGTTAAACACCACACGAGTTAGCATGCTTCCCTCTACATATTTTTTTATTGTATGCAGTTTAACCCAGAGCTTAAGCAAAAAGGCAAAGAATGTAGAACAATTAAGCAAAAACTGGTTTCACGATCACCAAAATAATAATGGCAATAAATGCGACTGCACTAATAGCTAAACCTGCACGGCGCTGGGCAAGTAAAATAGTGTCATCCTTTTTAAAGGCTTTCATTAGTGATGATAACAGCACTAAAAATAAGATAATTTTCGCGTAAAACCATGGTTGGACCTGAAAGTTCTTCATTACCAGTAAAATTGCACCCGTAATAAAAACCACAGTAAATGACAAATGTTGCAAAGCAACTAATACTTTGCGCCCTGCTGGGTTAGGTTGTTGACCTTGTACCCCAATGAACAGTGTAGAAGCGCGTAAAACAAACACCATAAGTGCGGCAGCTACTGCAGTCATATGAATAATTTTAGTGATCAAATGTGCGTCCATAAATCAGCCCTTAGCTTTTAGGTGCATGTGCACATTCTGGGCTCGCTGGCGCTTGTCCTTGCCACTCACTTGGCAAATAGGCATGGATTGCTAAAGCATGGATTTGTCCCGGATTCATTAAATCAGAAGCCAAGGCATAAACTTTTTGATGACGTTGAACCAAACGCAACCCGTTAAACTCTTCACTTACCACAATCACTTTAAAATGTGATTCTTTACCTGGGAAATAACCACCGTGGCTGGCAGACTCGTTAATAACTTCCAAATGGCTAGGTGCAAGGGTTTGTAACCGTTCAATCAACTGTTGTTCAAGGCTCATAGCTTTTCCTTTTACGATTATTCGTATATTTGGACTTAGTATACCCTGTCTACGCACAAACAAAAGTTGCTCTTGTATGCTTTGACTTCAAACAAAATGTCTATTTATTCGGCAACTTATCGATAAAAATAACTTTAAATGCTCATTTCTGTTTTTATTTTATGCAATCAGCATAATTATTTGCATAAAGTTGTTGACCCTTGTTTTGCTTAATGTATTATAAGCGGCACGCGGGAATAGCTCAGTTGGTAGAGCATAACCTTGCCAAGGTTGGGGTCGCGAGTTCGAGTCTCGTTTCCCGCTCCAAATTGGTTTTTTTTGAGAAAGTTTTAGTAAAAACTGCTCATATATGCGGGAATAGCTCAGTTGGTAGAGCATAACCTTGCCAAGGTTGGGGTCGCGAGTTCGAGTCTCGTTTCCCGCTCCAAATTTAAAAGGCCCTAGTCAAAAGACTGGGGCTTTTTTCTTTTTATCGATTCATAATTTTTATACTCTATCAATTTACCACACAACTTATTGAGAAAAACTCGGTTCAATTCCAACTAAAGGCTTTCTATTCTCTACCAGATTCATATTTTTGAATCGTCAGTTATAACGATCTCATCTAGTTATATTTGCAAAGTACTGGAGTAATTTGGTGAATAGATATACGTGGCAATAATTGAAAACACTCCAAGTTAAAGCGTCTTATATTGTGGCTCTGTTGTAAACATATGGAAAATATAAAATTACAATCATAGATATAGCTTTGAAAATGATATTGCTCTGTGTCTTGAGCATCCTTAGTTGCATCAAGAAACCGTATATGTTCAGGCAAGATATGAAAGTTAAGCTTCTTTAAATGGCTGCTCATTCCATGCCCAGTACATTTAATATAGGATTCCTTTAAGGTCCATATTTGAAAAAACCGTTGATATACGCTGAATGGGTCAATCAGTTCATTTTCCTGAATCCACTCTATTTCGCTTAGGTCTAATACACTGTCGACACGCCTCCATTCGAACTCTCGATTCACTCGTTCAACATCAACACCTATTTCTCCTTCTTCAGTCACAGCAAGGACAATAACGTCCGCTGAGTGGCTAAGATTAAAATAAATAGCCTTACTGCCTTGCACAAAAGGTTTGCCGTTCGGTTGTAATTGAATATTAACTTCATGGGGTGAGATACCCAGCTTATCTGCTAAAACAGACTTCGTTAATACACGAGAAATTAAAAAAAGACGTGCAGCATGAGGAAGATATTGATCATATCTCAACTTTTCAACCTCGTTGAGAAAGCTGAGATAATGACTCAATATCACGTGATCTTGTGGTACCCGTGAAACTGGGCAAACAAAAACCTGTACTTGGGCTATATCAGACATCACTAAGCTGTGCTGTAGTGCTGATGTACTTTGTCAGTACCGGTGTAAGATAATCATAAACCGCTTCTACATGGGTAACGTGCGGATTATGACCTGCACCAGCGATGATATGTACAGGAATCTCAGGACTGATTGTGGTAACAACTGGGTCGTTTTCCCCAACAATAATCTCGATTTTAGAGCGAAGTTCAGTGAGTAAAGCTGTCTGTGTAGCGCGCTGCTGCGGCAAATTAATGTGGTGCATGTACTCACTAATATGCTTAGACACTGACAAACGGCGTAGTGAGTCCATCGCATATCTTACTGACAGATTTTGTTGTCCATCTGGATGCAGATCTTTAGCAATCACATCTTTTGGCACAAAACGGAAAATGAGTTTCGATATGGCTTGTATCTGAAACATTTTAGCAGCCTGTGCCTGAACAAAATAAGGCGATATGAGAATAAGGCGTGCAACTTTTTCTGGATATTTCTTTGCAAGGTTTAATGCAAAGAGGCACCCTAACGAGTGGGCAATCACAACACTATTTGGCGCTAAAAGCTCTGCAGCAGTGTCAATAAAATGATGATTGTTATCCTCCATCACCTCATAACTACCCGAACGCCCAAGTCCGGGTAAGTCCATCATAGCGACCTGATCATATGTGATTTTATTGATGATTGGAGACCAACATGCACTATCGAATGGAATGCCGTGTAAAAATAGTGCGGAAGATTTTTCTGAACCAACTGACTGTTTAGTATAGATTTCTGTCCAATATCGGTTCTGATAGCTAAAAGAATTAGGTGTTGGTACTTGCATACGACCAAAGCGTGTAAGCACCAAACGATCAATCCAGCGAGAAAAATAAGGCATGATATTGATCAGGTCCGCAATACCCATCTTCGCCGCCATCGCCTCTGCCTCAGCAACATGATAGTGCTCGGTAGAAATGAAAGAGAGTTGTTCTTTAGAACCATCAAGTAATACCTCAGGTAATTTCTCTAATAGACCTTTGGGTACTTGTAAATGTGGAATGCTCACTCCTAGGTGCTCAGCAGCGAGGTGAACTAAGCGATGAAATTTCGGCGTCGCAGGATCAAGCAGCATATACTCCTGAGCAATGGTCTCAGGATAAGACATCGTTCGGATCAAAAAGCTCACGATATACTGCATATTACATAGTGGCAGGAATGTGTCACGGCCACCTGGCAATGCCAGTAGACGTCCCTGATAGAGCTTATCAATCATGTCAGCAATACCGATATACTGCATATCGCCATAGTTATAAAAACCATCAATGACTGTTGCTGGATTTATTGCAGTCCATGGCACATTTAAACGCTTACAGGCCTCAATGAAAGCTTGATAACCCAAAATTTTTGAAGCTTCATAGCCACCATGTTTGCAATACAACTCATCAGCCGATTCTTGCGGCGGTGCAGCCACACGATACCCGCCAATCCAGATAAATCGCTCAAGCTGCTTCAATGTTGCAGCCCATTCAATTAAGGCAAGTCCTGACTTAATATTCGTACGCTCAGCTTCAGCTTTGCTAATGCCCCAATTAAATGATGCTGCGAGATGATAAATTACATGGATCTTTGTCTGAGCATCTGCTAGTAAAGAGTCCAGCTTAAAATCACGGCTTAAATCATATTCAACAAACGAAATAGACGGATCGGCTAGTCCTTCTGTTGCGATAAAACCTAACAGCTTATCTTTCTTGGTTGCGGCATTACGCAGCGCAGCAATTACCTGATGACCTTCCCGTAGAAGATCAACAATCAGCCTGCTGCCAATAAAACCTGCTGCACCTGTTACTAATATGGTCTTCCGTGAAAAATTATCTTTTTTTGCGTTATTTAAATTATCCATAAATCACCTTATTAGGGACTGGGCACTCCAGCATTGTTTTGGAGCGAATTATCTTAAAAGTTATATCGAATCTGGGCATATACCAGACTGTTATCTCTAAATTGTCCTAACACTGTATCATTTCTGCCCCAGAAGCGATCTCCGCCTGCATTCAACTGCCAGTGATCATTGAGGTTGTAGTTAATACGTACTCTCAACAATTCATTAGGCTCTGGTGCAAAATAGAATCCTGTAAACTCTAGCTTTAGGTTGTCATTCATTAGGTTAAGTGCATAACGCAGCATAGCCCCATACTGATTCTGTTGATACTGGTCACTGATTGTTTGCTGATAACGATAAACTTCTCTCAATAATGGATCTGTTAAGCTATCGGCAGACCTTACATCCTCCGTATGTTTATACACGCCCATTAAACTCAGCGTGGAATTTTTTAATGACAATTCTGGTCCCATGACCACAGTTAAATTATTTTTCTTATGGGTAATATCTTCACTGCCATCTGAGTCAGTTTTTGTATAGGCAGCTTCACCTCTCCATACGATATCGTTATGGTTATAACTGAAATCTACTCCATAGACAGACATAGGATTATTTTTCAGTTGTAATGTTGCTCCTGTTGGAGATAACGACTGTAGTGATAGATCAGGCATGTGATCTAAACCTGAAAAATATGATGCCCCGACATCTAGGCCATCTACAGAATAATCCCAACGTACTGCAAACATAGGACGGCTCTTACGGTCTATGTCATACTGAACACCAGCAATTTGACGCAATGGAATTACATCTGAACGACTACGCGGATACCACAATGCAGTCCACTTATTGGTTCCAGATTCAGGGATATACGTCAATTTGAGTGCATCATTTCCAAGACGCTGATCTGTCTCATCTGGCACTAAACGCGTATAGTCACGAGGTGATAGATTATCCGTTGGGTTAATCCCATCAGCCCTTCCCCAGATGACAATCTGACGACCAACATCGACATAGACGGTCTGATCCCAGTTATAAGAGGCATACAACTCACGTAAGTTGCGGTTTACCTTACTCACTTGATCTGGGTTCACAGTATGGTCCGTTTCGTCTCCAACCACTATGTCGTAATGCAGTTTAAATGCAGGGTTAAACTTGAGCGTACCATTGGACCAGAAACTTGCCTGTCCAATGTTTTTTAACGAACTTAAATCACGATCTGATGACCACACATCGAGTCTGGCTGAGTTCTGGCTCACAAAACTAATTTCGCTGTCATCTGCATAAGCATGCTGCACTAGCATAAAGCTACTGCAGCATGCAAATACCCAATAGGCACCTTGCGTCATTTTTCAAGACTCTGTGGTGAGAAAAGCTTATCGGATAAGGTTTTTTCTGCCGCAAAATCATTGACGATTACTTGTGTCATATGTTGAGTTTGCAGATTTTTCGCCATAGATTTCATGGCCTGCCATCTTGGTTTCACTTTACCGTAAGGACGGATATCGGTGAATTCAATGTGTTTTAAAGGTTTACCTGCAGTATCCCAAATGTCGATAGTTGCCGTAACAAAGTTATCTTTGAGGATGCACATACGACGTTTGCTATAACCAAAGTCACTCTTCACCGTATTATTAATTGGTGTTGCTTCAATCATGTAGCAATCTTTGCCATTAAATTTGCCATCTGCAAGTTTCGTGTACTTCCAGTCACTGAGCTTATAGCCAAGAACATCACCATAACTAAAGTCCGTACCAATAAAAGCATCACCCTTATTCGCTGATGCAAGACGGCGTACTTTTTTCAATGCAGGCAAATAGACAAACATACTATCGCTGCCTTTCGCATTTTCAATTAACAGCGTCGTGGTTCCTTGGACATCTGCTGGCGAGATGAACTCAGTCAAACGCATGTTGTTCTGAGTATTTCCAGCAAGCTTGGTCATGTTTTTAGTTAAACGTACACGTTGCTCGCCATTTTTAGAGGTCAAAATAAATTTGGCGCTAGCTGTTGAAGATAAGAACTTAGAGGCATCATCACTACGATTAACAATATCTTGAACTTCATCTGCATGAGATGTTTTAGGCATCGACATTGTAAGCGCTGTACCTAACAAAAGGCTTGTCACAACAGTTTGTGCAACAGGAACGCTCTTCTTATTTGAAGAAAAGATAAAACGAGGTTTCAACATCAGAATCATTGTAGGTACCATAATTAAGGTTGCAAATACACTGAAAAGCATCGCAATCACAATAAACATTGCGAGCCATTGATGGACGTGGAAGCCTTGTGACAAAGACAATACGCCATACCCACCGGCAACCGCAGTCGCGACAAAAAGAGAAGCCTTACCAGCAGTACTTAAAGTTTTACGAATAGCGTCTTTGATATCGCCGCCTTCTTCGCGCAAGATTTCACGCAAGCGGTAGAGGAAGTAGATGGCATAATCCGCACCAATACCTACAGCCATGGCCGAGATGAGAGAGTTCGGAATATTGAGCGGAATGTCGAGCCAGCCCATCACGCCAAAGATGGCAAGAATAGAGAACAGAAGTGGAGTCAGAACAATGAGTCCCGCTGAAATCGAACGGAAAACCAATGCTGAAATAAAGAATACGGCAAATGAAATTTGTAGAATGTTCATGAGCTTGCCGTGAACCATCGTTTCAGTCAAAGCAATAGTTTGCGTCACATCACCACCAAAACTCACGACTGCTTTATCGCCCAATTGACCTGCCATATAGGTTTTTAGCGACTCAAGGATTTCTTTAATGCGATGATTACTGCCAGTTTTCAGAAGAATCGTGATCTTGGCATAGCGCTGAGTGGTATCAATGTATGAATCAAAATCAGTCGGCTCACCAGACATTGAATACAACAGCAGATACTGAGCAACGACATCTTTGGTTGCAGGAACCTGAAATGCCTGTGGCTGATCAGCATTCATTGCCTGATTCATTCGTTTGATATAGTCCACGATAGAGATGGTTTTACCGACCTCTGGAATTGAGTTTGCGAACTTTTCAGTATTATCAATCGCTTTTAGGATTTCAGGGTTTTCAATACCATCACGAACTTTGGTATCAACCATAATGTAAAGGCTGTTTGTGCCACCAAGAGACTGATTCAAGAATCTGTCGTCTTGTTGCATTGGTAAGTCGCGAGAGAAGAAATTACGGCTATCGTTATCCACCACAATACGGCTCGTGCCGATAGCAAGTAAGACACCCATTGCCGCAATCGCAGTCATTAGCATCATTCGTGGACGAACTGACAAAATGACATCACCAATACGGTTTGGAATCCAATCCCAAATTGGCAAGCCTTTACGTTTGACCTTCACGACCGAAGGCGGTGGCAACATTGAGCGTAGTGCCGGAATAAAAGTCATCTCGATCACCAGCGTACTGATAATCCCGATTCCTGTAAAAATACCGAATGAACGAATAGTTGGAATGTTGAAAGTCAACAGAGAGAAGAATCCAGCTGCTGCAATACCACCAGCCAGCACCATAACTGGCCCAACACGAACCAAAGACTGCACTACAGCTTCGCTATTTGCAGCTTTAGGCTCCATTCCTTGAGCAATCAGACGATCAAAATCTTCATAGTAGCGCTTGAGCAACTGCACAGCGTGCCCTGCTGCAATGGCCAGAATCAGAATTGGTGTAGGCGAGTTAAAGATATCCATTGGCTGTTTGAACAAGCCCATCATGCCCATACCCCATGCCACAGCCAACAAAGCTGTAACGAGTGGCAGAATCAAACCTTGCTTGCTGCGGAATGCTTCAAAGTGCAATAAACCAATCACCAGTACGGCAATCGGGAACAAGATATTGATACGCTTAGAGTAGTCTTCAGCTTTATCCAGATACACAGGATTACCACCGACACTGATGGTCATATCTTTAGATTGTTCACTCTCTACGATTTTGTTGATTGGGCCCATCATTTTCTGGAAGCCCTCTGGACTTTCCTCAAGCTCAAGCAAAATCGCAGCAGTTCGTTGATCTTTAGATACCACTGAATTCATATAGGTTGGATTCAGTGCCAGTAGTTTTTTCAGGTGATCAATATCTTCCTGAGTGACTGAACTACTCGGCAATAGTTTCTTGGCATCGAACCCTTCTGCATTCGCCTCGATACCTTTCGCCTGACGTGCAGCCAGACTCATCATAGTGGAACGGACTACGCCCGGTGCATTATCAACTTCTTCGGTAATGCGTTTGACTTTCTCCAACACCTGCGGCTGATAAATATCACCCTGCTTCGGTGTAATACCGATCACAACCATATATTTGGAGCCGAATTTCTTTTCAATCAGCTTGGTCGAGGTGATATAAGGATGCCCTTTAGGCGCAAGTGCATCTGGGTCAATAATAATTTTTACACCAGATGCCAGATACGCTAGAGCAAGTGTTAAGAGCATCACCACAGTCAAGACAATACGACGATGGCTAAGAATCCAACGCGCGTATTTCTCCATCATTTGTTGAGTCTTACGAGGTGGTTTACTGGTCTCGATAGTTGGTTTATTTTCATTGCCAACCGACTCATAGGCTTCACCCTTCTGAGCCAATGCTTGAAGATTATCAACATCTTTCTTGAACTGAGCGAGCACCATCTTTTTTAGCAGCGCTGGCGGCAATACACCAAAAAAGCTACCTGGTTCTGCCTCAAACACCCATTCAATCCACGTACCTTCCGGATGTGGCTTGAAACGGTAAGTACCGGTGTAGTGAAAGGGTCCTTCCACTACTTTAAACGCATACAATTCGTTCGGTACTAGATGTGTAATTTCACCTTTAAAGGACATTTCACGCCCAATAAAGCTAAAACCAATTTCGTACTTACTACCCACACGCGGAGTACTGTCTAGCAGCTCAGAATGCTTACACGACAATTGCCAACCTGCATCATTGGCCGGGTTTGCAAGGTAGTTGAAAACCTTGTCAATCTCGGCCGGTATGAGGAAAGCATGTTCTATGGTCACCATAGTGGTTCTACCTTCTTGTATTTCTTATGCAGGAATTGGGTACATCTGATCAATTGTCTGGGCTACAGCCACGACATTCTCAGCGTACATAATTGATGAATGGTCACCAGGCAAATCCACTTGTGTAAACGTTTCTTTGACCAGTTGATCCCAACCTAGACTTTCTCCAAAGTCTTCCTGCTCATCTTTGGCCTTAACCAAAAGAATTGGAAAATCTTCAGGGTCTGGGAAATAGGTTTGGAGTGCGATGCCATTCGCCAAATAGGTATCAAAGTAAAGTCGGAAATCTGATGGATCAGCATCGAGAGGCAGAACATTAATGGCTTTAGCTTCTTTAAGTACATGATCAAACATTTGATCTGGACTCAATTCACGCAAATATTGCGCTGGGATCGTTAACTTTTTGCCATAAGGTGCAGCCAAATCACGGGCGAACCAAGACAAAAGCATGGCATCGTCGGCATCTTCAGGCACATTTTCTGGAATTGGAGCACGAGTATCGATCATGACAATACCTGTGACCTGTTGCCCCATTTGACGCAACTGACGACTGATCTCATATGCAATCGCCCCCCCGAAACACCAGCCACCGAGGAAATAAGGTCCTTGAGGCTGCATCTTTTGCATTTCAGCAATATAGAGCGTCGCCATTTCTTCAATCGCCACTTCCGCAGCATCGGCTTCAATCAGTCCAGGAGACTGAATAGCACGTAAGGTACGGTTCGGATTGAGATGACGCGAAAGCTCCATATAACAGAAGGTACTGCCACCAATTGGATGGAACAGCCACAGCGGTTGTTCATAGGTTCCACGGCGTAGTTCAATTACGATGGATGGCTTAATTTCTTTATTTTCGCGAATGATCTCACCCAGACGCTCCACAGTGGAGTACTGTGCCAACAAAGCAACTGACAGTTCGGTACCGAAAGCCTTTTTAAGATGGTTAACAAGCTTCACAGCTAATAGTGAATGCCCACCTAGTTCGAAGAAATCATCATGTATACCAACTCGCTTGACCGACAAGATCTGTTCAAAGGTAGTACACAGCTCGATTTCGATCGGATCACGCGGTGCAACATAATCATTGCTCTGCTCAAACACTGGCTCAGGAAATGCCTTACGATCCAACTTATTGTTGGCCGTCATTGGAAATTCATCCAATCGGATAAACGCACTTGGCACCATATAAGCTGGAAGATGGATTTGCATGGTCTTTTTCAAACCGGCAATATCAAGCTCTTGTCCAGTTACATATGCCACCAATTTCTGGTCATTGCCAGCTGTAGTCTTAACCAGCACTACTGCATCTGTGATACCGTCGATCTGTTTGAGAACATTCTCGATTTCACCTAATTCGATACGGAATCCACGGATTTTGACTTGAAAGTCTAGACGTCCATGATGAGTCAAGCGTCCATCTGTACGCAGACAGACTTTGTCCCCTGTTCGGTAGAGTCGACCAGCATTTGGTAGAGATGGCAAAGTTGTAAATTGTGCATCTGTCAATTCAGGTCGATGCCAGTAATCAACTGCCAGACCATCACCGCCAATCCAAAGCTCACCCATAACGCCTGGTGGAACTAAACGCTGCTGCTCATCAAGGACATAAAGCTGGGTGTTCGCCAGTGGTTCACCTAAATCAATACACTTTGCATCGGTGATACGAGCTGCACTAGACCACACTGTAGTTTCGGTCGGACCATAGACATTCCATAGGCAACCGACTTTACCCAGCAGTTTTTCTGCCAGAATAGTATCTAACGCTTCGCCTCCACAGAGTGCAGTCAACCCTGCATTGCCGCCCCACTCGCTGTCTAGGAGCATTTTCCAAGAAGCCGGTGTAGCCTGTAACACATTGATAGACTTAGCATTTAGATAATCTACGAGTTGATTACCATCTTGTGATACTTCACGTGGGCAAACATGCACCACACCGCCGTACATCAGCGGAATGAGTAATTCAAGAATTGAAATATCAAATGCATATGTGGTGATTGCTAACAACTGAGTTTCAGTCGTTACTTGCAATCTATCATTCATAGATAGCAAGAAATTGATAATTGAAGGATGCCCAATACGAACACCTTTAGGCTTACCTGTCGAACCTGATGTGTACATCACATAAGCTATGTCACCAAAGGCAAGCGTCTCGCGCACTTTCTCAAGTGCCACAACACCAGCTTGATTGATATCTAAGCGAGGCACAGAACTGTTAAGAGCATCCATTAACTCGGTTTGAGTCAAGATGACTTTAGGTTCGGCATCTTCAATGATGTTTTGTAGACGTTCTGTTGGGAAGTTAGGATCCAGTGGCACATAAGCTGCCCCTGCCGCCCAGATTCCAAGTATTGCTGCTGGCAATAATGCTGTGCGGTCTAACATTAGACCTACACGATCGCCATGTGTAATGCCATGTGCACGCAAATATTCAGCAATACCCGCAATATGTTGACCTAACTCACGATAGCTAACCGTATGATCATTTGAGGTCAAAGCATGATTGTCACCACGCTCATCAATCTGCTTGAGAATCATTGCGAATAGATCATGCTGAGCATAATCAGTCGCCTTTCCACGGAGGGCCTCGAACTGAATACCATCTTTATAATCAGGTGCGATATCTAACTCAACGATCTTACGTTCAGGGTGAGCCACCATCTCAGATAGTACAGCTTGCATCAGTTGCACCATATTTTCGGCAGATTGCGCAGAAAATAGATCAGTGTTGTATTTCAGTACACCAACAAGTTCACCTTGATATTCACCGCCCATTTCCAGCGTAATATCCAACTGTCCTTCTTGCTGGCGAACCGGAAAACTTCCTAACGTCAAATCTTGTCCAACTAAAGTGGCTGGAGTCTGAATTGGCAGAAGTAATTCTTTAAACTCATCCATCCCCCCTAGACGTTCCCAGAACATTCCTACCTGAGCCAATGGGTTAATACTGCCATCACGCTTTGGTGAAACAGCCTCAACTACTCTAGAAAAAGCAACTTTTTGATGCTTAAGGCTCTGTCTTAATTGTTCCTGAACCTGCTGGGTAAATTGACGTAACGTCAAATCAGCATCGATGTCCATCTGGATAGCTATTGTGTTGACGAACTGCCCCAATGCATTACGCAAAGAGCGTTCAAGTCGACCAGCTACAGGTGTGGCAATGACTAGATTATTTTCATTAGATAGTTTGTGCAGCAGGATATAGAAACCAGATAGCACAAGTCCGAACAATGTGATCTCATAATCTTTCGCCAAATTTACAAGACCAGATGACACTGATTCAGGTACACGGAAAGCCAGTGAGCTACCCTTATGCTGCTGTACAGCTGGACGAGGATAATCAAGTGGAATGCTATGCACATGTGGTGCATGCTTCAGTGCATTTTTCCAGAAAATTAAACTTTCATCAGCATCATCGATTACGCTGCTCTGCTGCTTATCGGCATACTGTGCAAACTCAATTCCGTTCACTGTATCCGACTCTGCAACGAGTCCAAAACGTTTGCTGACGTCTCGTAGCAACAGACCAATTGACCAAAAATCCATGAGCGCATGATGAATCACAACGGCAATCACATAGTGATTTTGTCCACGCTCATAACAATGGATACGCCATAAAGGTGGCTGAGTCAGGTCAAACGGCTGCTTAGTATCCTGTTCAACCAATTGCGTCAAATCAGAAGCTTCAATATGACGAGCATCAGAAAAGATGATATTCGGATACACGCGATCCCAGATCAGTTGTTCAATCCCCTGATCATTGGCAGGCATGCTGACACGCAACAGCGGATAATCATGCATTACCGCTTCCAGAATCTCCATCGGCTTATTGCCTAATGGTTGGTTAACCTTCACATCAAAGGCCACCACCATATTGTAGGCACTGCAAGTTGGCTCTAGACGTTGGATGTACCAAATACCAAGCTGTTCCGCAGAAATCGCATGACGAGACAGAACTTCCGGTTCTAGTCGTGCAAGGTTGTTCATGAAGCAACTCCCTGTTGCAACTCAGAAACAAGATATTCAGCCAACGCATTGATAGTTGGGTAATCCCATAATAGTGTCGGCTCAAGCTCCAGTTTTGTCAGATCTTCTAAGTCCCCAGACACAGACAAAGCAACGATCGAATCAAGACCGTAACTGGTAAATTTTTGGTCTGGATCAATCGTCTCAGGCTCTACGCGCATTTCTTTGGCTACTAGCGTACGAATGATTGCGCTCCAGTAAGCTTTATCTTTATTCATGGGGTAATTTCCTCTTTAACCGGTTTGGCATCACGTGGTGCCAATGCAAAATCGATGACAGATAACATATGGTTGGTTGAAATTCGGTCTAGCAAATCTGCCAATGTGCTTTCACGTAATGACGTCATTGGAGGAGCGGTCTGCCCTTCAGCGGCATTTAAGAAAATGATCAGCCATGCACCATCCTGTAAAGCAGGTCTTAAGCCATGACGGTTGAAAACCCAGAAACCCAGCACAGCAATGCGAGCAAATAACTCTGCATAACTACGCGCAAGACTAAAGCGCAAGGTTTCAAACTCTTTGCTCTGCTCAGAATTTGAGAAGTAATCCTGAATTTTTTGATCCAAAGAATGCTGTTCAACCAGAAGTTGGTTTGCTTGTTCACGTAGCGTGGTGAGTGTCTCAGCAGACAATCCTGCTGTGACATCGGCATCGTTGAGCATTTCGATGATTGTCCCTAGTGATTCCATCACCAAGTCACCATCTCGGTTGAAAATTTCAAGCTCGCGGAAATCAATAGCACCTGTCTCTACCTGCAAGTCATACAACTGGCGATAGCGTGCTTTAGCTTCGGCTTGGTTGAGATGGTCAGCTTTTTTGCTACGACCTTTATTGGCAGATTTGAGCTGGAAACTCAGGCTGTCTAGACAGACGGTGCTACTGCCGTCAAACACACTAACAATTAGATGGTCTCTGAATGCTTTCTGATACATACCATCCGCATATGCATTTCTTAAGAAAAAACGCGACCCAAGCACTGAAGAAGTGATCTTGGCGAGTGACTCTACATACTCAGGTACGAGTACTTTGACGATTGGTGACCATGTACTGAACTGATTGATACAAACGTGTAACCCACGCGCACCAACGAGTGATAACACCTCAGCAGCTAAAAGGTAGGCATAGGCTGTCGCGAGTTGCTCACGTACCAACGGAATGCTTATTACTTTTTTATTATATAACTCGCGTTCAATAGCAAACTCGGTCGCGATACGTAGCATGGTATCGCCAGCACCAAGAGAGAAGCTACTGCAATATGCACGTGTTACCTGTAGGGTCTTAAGACCAAGCTCTAACCCTTGGCCTTCTTCACCGATCAAAGCATCTTTGTGAATTTCAGCATTGTTAAAGCCAATACCACTGATATCTAGCCCACGCATACCCACTGTTGGCAGGCGGTTCAGGCTATACGTTCCTTTAGAAGCCATATGACGCTTATCGAGCCAGAAAGCACTTAAACTACGTGGTCCACGATCATTCGATGTTTTAGCGATCAGACTTAAAGAGTCACCTAAAGTGGCACGATTGATCGACCATTTTTCGCCATTTAAGACATATTTGCTCTCGGCAGATTGTGCTGTCACTTCACTAGATAGTAGGTCGGCACCATGAGCTTTCTCGCTATAAGCCAGCGCTGGAGCAGCACCACTCAAAATTCGACTAGCAATATTTTGGCATTGGTTCTCATTACCACCGATCCATACAATCACGGACCAAGCATTCGTGCTATAGGTCGAATTGATGGTTAGATCACGTCGTGCCAACACACGATGTAGATATAACAACTCTTCACCAATTTCCATGCGACCTCCAAGCTCTGAAGGCACATAGAAACGGTTCATACCCACTGCATTTAGAAAATCAACAGCTCGCTGAGGATATTGCTCTTTCTCATCGCGCTCGATAGCTGCGGACCAAGAAAAATCATTATTAGTATCATGTACGGAGCCTAAAATTTGCTCCAGACGAGCGGCAGATTGAAACTGCCGCAAATTGGACGTAAGTGACATGGATTTTCACTCAAGATGATTAAAGGGTAAGGATTAAAACAAAGCACTTTTCAGACGATTAAAAATCAACGTGCGTACTTCACGTTCCTTGATCATTGAGTTGAGTAGATTGGAGCTATAACGAATCAGCTGCCCCCGCTGCTCACGATCACGGATGACTTCTAAGCCGTTCTTGACATAGTTTCGAGCAATCACCGTTCTACGGTTTGGATGGGTTAAACAGACCAGTTGACCGCGTTCGATCTGCTCTTTAATTTTTCTTCTTCTGATTTTGCCGCTCGTGGTCTTATTTATTCGGCCTTGATGTAGTAAATAGACACTGTCTACAGGCAAGCCAATGTCAGCCGCCACTTGTTCTTTGACCTGAGTTCTGATGGTTTCAAAATTAAGAGTTTTATCTAATGACTTCTTTTTGATTTCAAGTACAACTGTAACACCATCAGAGTCAGCAAAATTTACTGCTGCAACACAACCTTTACGAACAGCAGGATGTGCCGTTTCAACAGAGCACTCGATGTCTTGCGGGTAATAGTTCTTACCACGGATAATAATCACATCCTTAAGACGGCCAGTGACATACAGGTCTCCATCTTTAATAAAGCCCATATCACCCGTTCTTAAGTAATACTCTTTACTCGGCTGATCTGCCTCATCAAGGATAGTTGCTTCAAAGGTTTCCTGATTGACCTCTGGCTTCTGCCAGTAGCCTGCTGTAACACTCTCTCCTGCTAGCCAGATTTCACCGACTTCATGAGCTGCTACTTCTTTACGGGTATGCGGATTGACGATGCGGCAATCAATGTGTGCCGAGATCTTGCCACAACTCACCACTTGCACCGCGGTCTGATCCTGACTGGTCTGTACCAAGTGAGCATTTAACTTATCACGATCAAGCGAAATTGCATTGAGTGGACCAGTTACACCACTGACTAAGAGCGTCACCTCTGCCAAGCCATAGCATGGCAAGAAAGTATCCAGTTTCAATTTCGATTGAGTATTGAACTTCTCCATGAAACGCTGCATGACATGCGCCTTGATTGGCTCTGCACCGTTAAACAGCACACGCACATGGCTTAGATCAAGCGCTGCTGCATCTTCATCCGAGATGCGATGCAAGCACAATTCATACGCAAAATTTGGTCCACCACTAATCGTGACGCCTTTTTCACTAATGAATTGTAGCCATTTAAGAGGTTTTCGAATGAAGTCTAGTGGCGACATCACATAGCAGGTCAAACCAACATATACGGTCTGCAAAACTGAGCCAATTAACCCCATGTCGTGATAAACAGGCAGCCATGTCAGGCCAATATCATCAGGTTGTGTACAAAAAGCTTCAGCAATCATGGCTTCATTTGCCATAATATTTTTGTGGGTGACAATTACACCTTTAGGCCAACCTGTTGATCCTGAAGTGTATTGAAGGAAGCAAACGTCATCTGCATCAATATATGGAAAATCTTTTTCCACCAAGTCACGCTGAAATTCGGCGTCAACCGCATGTAGTATTAAACTTTCATTTTGAGCTTTTAATGTGATTAGACCTGATAGCTCAAGAATTTTTTTTGTTGTGAGTACTATCTTTGGTTCACAGTCATTCATAATATTCAAAATATTAGAAAAACCATTACGATTAAACGGCAAGCTAACTGGTACTGCGATAATTTTAGCTTTCAGACAAGCAAAGAATGATACGATAAAGTCTAGCCCAGGCTCGAACAGCAACACTGCACGCTCACCGCTGTCCACAAGGTTCATTAATATCTGAGCTTGGTGTTGAACTCGCTCGTTCAGATCTGCATACGTTAGAGATTGAATACCACCAGATTGGCGTCCCAAATACTCGAAAGCAGTTTTACCTCCCTGTAAATTTGCATGGGATTCCAAAGTTGCAATGATATTATCCGTACACATTACAGCCATAACTTACTCCGATTAATTATAATTAACCCTTAAAACCTGCTCATTCAGAAATTAAATTTCTAGCTGGGTTTTTAAATAAAAAATGAATATACTTTTTGTTTAAAATATAAATTCACATTATATTTTATGTGCGAGTGTTTTTTATTACACCTGTAAGTGTTTACAGGTTGGATGTGATTTATCAAAAATTAAGAAGCCAGACCGCTTTCACAAATCATTTTTTATTCAGTTATATATTTTTAATTCTTGTATTAATTAAACTTAATACTCAATCTTTACTCTTAATTTAGATATTACAAAGCTAAAATTTTGATGTTTTTTTAATCTTAAAATCTGTGCTCAATTGTAACTCTTCTCTTACCTAACTTTTAATTTTAGATGGTTATATGTGACATAATTCATCATTTTTATGATGACAGGTTATTCAAGCATAAAGTACCTACTCTCTCGTTCCCCTTTATTTTCAAGGGTCAAGTATTAAATTGAAATCATCTAATCAGTATTTTAGTGATTGAAAAGCATCTCATGTGCAACCAAGATACAAGTTCCACAATTAATCTATTTAATTTATATGATTATTTATAAATCATTAGAAGGTTATAGCAGGAATCCTAATATAAATAACTTCTCTCTAAAAAATAAATTTTATTATTTTTTAATAACCAAAATTTAAAATAAAACCTTACACTTTATTTAATTTAAAAACATTTTAATTATTAATTTATCTTAAGTTTAAAAACTATTTTAAATATTTAATTAACCCAATTTAAAATAAAACATTATAACTAATTATTTTTAAATTTTAATATTAATTTTTTATTATTTATCTCTATAAAAGCCCAAGCATTACAGCCCGAATAGCCGCTGAGATTTTATTGTTCACATTTAACTTTTGCATCGAATTACAGAGATGGAAATTTACCGTCCTTTCCGCCACCCCAAGAATCTGCGCGATCTCTGCTGACGTTTTACCCTCAGCCGTCCAACGTAGTGCCTCTTTTTCTCGGTTCGTTAAATAAAGATTAAACTGAGAGAACTCTACATCATTTACAATTTTAGCAATGCTGGAATGCACTGTTTGGGTCAACCAGTACATATTTGTATATTGTGCTTTTTGCTCTTTTTCTGATAATTGGTCGGCAGATCTTGCGAGTGTTAACATTCCTCTCGTCCCAATAAAATCACGGCTTGACTGAGCCCAACCAACATTTAAACCATAAGAACGTGCCTCCTCCCAGAACTCTTTTTCTTCTTGTGTCTTTGCACATTGGCTGGACCATACAAGAGGTTGAAGTGAGACCATACAATGCTGCACGGTTGGGTCCACCTTCACATAGCGTTGCTCTACATAACGCTTCTGCCATGCTTGAGGGTAATTATTCAACATAATCGTTTTTGGTTCAGCAATAGATAAGGGTGACTGCATACCATAAGCACAATAATCAAATCCAAGCTTTAAAGCTGTAGATTTAACTACTTCAAACAGCTCATCTTCATCTTGTACGATCAGAAATGCTGATAATAAATCCTCTTGCCAACTTTCCATTTGCGCTCATTAGACTCCATTCACAAATCATTTTTGTCAGTTGCATCTTTTGAATTCAAGTGATCAAATTGAAGCGTAGGCCTAATTTTTACCTTTATTTCAATAAAGCTCTGCAAGAATCTAAAAGATTTTAGGTTCCAAAAATATGTTCAATACCTAATCTTCTTTTCTTGATTTCTCAATTGCAGATTTTGAATTCATCATCCAATTAACAACACTTTCAAGCCTGATATGGTTGCAAATTATTCAGATAAACTAAATTTCTGAAAGCTTTTAAGGTTGTTATATCCGTGTGCAGATTATGCTTGAAAATTTAAATTTTACAGGATGCATTTTATTCCAAAAAACAACTATTTTTAAATTAATGAAAGCAGCTTATTATTTATTCTTGTGAGTATATTTTTATTAATTTAATTAAATAATATCTCCCACTAATGGTCCAAGTGATATAATTTTACCACTTATTATATATTGAAACTAAAAACATCCATAATGATCTAGCAAATCAAATAATTAGGTTATGACTTCTCTTAGTTATAATTATTATTTTAATAATGAGAATAGA